>PCVT01000068.1:2257-5222 GCA_002787075.1 Parcubacteria group bacterium CG11_big_fil_rev_8_21_14_0_20_41_14 | reverse complement strand
TGAACGACTGCTCAATACCAGGCCGCGCAAAAGATTAGCATACCTGACACCTGTGGAAGTCTTTAGGAAGAATATGCACTTGACTTAGAATTTAAGAAACATTGATTTTAACCGAAATTCAAGATACGATACTCATATATGCCAAAACCATTTATTGTGCAGGACTATTACGCGAAAGCTGCTCAGAAAGAAGGATATTTAGCGCGTAGCGCGTATAAGCTTAAGGAAATTCTTTCTGAGTTTGATATTATGCGAAAAGGGTCGCGCGTTTTAGATATTGGCGCCTCTCCAGGGAGCTGGCTTCAGGTCGCGAGCGAGAAGGTTGGTAAAGGCGGGCTAGTTGTTGGGGTTGATATTTCTGATATTCAAGCTAAAGCGAAAAATATTATTTCCTTGAAGCATGATATTTTCGCGAATGACACAGAGCGCTCTATTGCGCGACACGGACTTTATGACGCAGTTATATCTGATGCAGCGCCAAACACGAGCGGAATTAAAGATAAAGATCAAGCTCTTTCGTATGAGCTAGTTGAGCGTTCAATTGAATTGAGCGAAAAATATCTTAAGCAAGGAGGATGTTTTGTGGGGAAAATTTTCCAAGGTCCAGATACTCGGCAATTGGTCGCGCGAGCGCGCAAGATATTTGCTAAAGTATATCTCACAAAGCCAAAAGCATCTAGGGATAGGAGTTTTGAGGAGTATATTATTGGAATTAATAAATTATGATTATTCTAGGAATAGAAACCAGTTGTGATGATACTTGTTGCGCGCTTTTAGAAATAAAACGCGGAAAATTCAGATTGATAAAAAGCATAGTTGCCTCGCAAGCAAATCTACATAAAAAATATGGTGGCGTGGTGCCGGAAGTGGCTGCAAGAGCGCATGTGGAAGCAATGATTCCAGTGATTAAAGAAGTAACTGGACAGCACAGATCAAAAATTGACGCTATAGCTGTGGCAAGTGGACCTGGGCTTATCACTTCTTTGCATGTTGGAGTTGAAACTGCCAAAGCCCTTTCTTATGCATGGAATGTGCCTTTAGTGAAAGTGAATCATGTTGAAGGGCATATTTATTCGCCTTTAATATCTAGGAGGGGTCTTGCGGATTTGAAGTTTCCCGCCATCGCGCTCGTGGTCTCTGGCGGGCATACTGAATTGATTTTAATGCGTGGACCTGGACAATATAGCTTATTAGGAAGAACACGTGATGACGCGGCAGGAGAATGTTTTGACAAATCCGCGAAAATGCTTGGCCTTCCCTATCCAGGTGGCCCGCAAATTGGGAAGCGCGCCAAACACGGAAATCCTGAAGCATACGACATTCCGCGGCCTATGATTGATCGGGATGATTTTGAATTTTCATTCTCTGGCATGAAAAACGCTATTCGGCTGTTGGTTGAAAACATGTCTCCACCGCTGCCAAATGGGGCTTCTCTCATTTCCCCACTTGTACTCAGGGGGGGATTAAGGGGGAATTACGCGGATTCACGCATTCCTGACATCTGCGCATCCATAGAACAAGCAATTATAGATGTGCTAGTCCATAAATCCTTAAAAGCCACGGACAAATATCATCCAAAGACATTCATCTTATCCGGCGGAGTTAGCGCGAATAAAAAACTGCGCAAGACATTAAAACACGCCTTGCCAAAAAAGACAAAATTTTTAGTGCCTGACCTATCCTATTGCATGGATAACGCTGCTATGATCTCTGTTGCCGCGTATCATCAGGCAAAAAATAAAAAGTTCACCCCCTATTACAAACTAACCGCTAACGCGAATTGGGAGCTTGTGTAAAATATAAAATAATCGGATCAACTGAATGAGCCGATTATATATTATTTCTTGCCAATACCGCGAATGGCACACAATATTGCTCAATGCTTTTAAGATGAATATCTTTTAATCCGCTTTTAATATCTTTCACAATAGAGCGCAAAAGCTTAATTTCTCTAACGCGCGCGTCTTTATTCTCGCTTGCGAGAGTAATATCAACAAGTTCAGATACTCTATCAAGGGACTTATTGCGGCGCTCTATATCATTGCGCTCATCAGCGCTTCGGGCGCGCGAGACTTCTGAACCAATATTGCCCATCTTTTCCGCGAACGACAAATCAGCCCACCTGTGCTCTAATATTTTTTTATGTATTGCGCGCATATTATTCAATAAGCAAATTAATTACTTCTCTCACTTGTTTGCGAATTTTTTCATTTTGTATTTCCATGCTTCTATTCCCCACTTTAGGACGGATATTTATCAATGACTGATACTCAATAAAATTATCTCCTTCAGAATCTGGGTATATATTCGCGCCCCATAAATTTTCTTGTTTTGAGCCATTATCAAGAAGAACTTGCTCGCAGTCAGCGTGCATTTCCCCGCCCACTGCCATAATCTTTCGTTCAAGATCAACCACAATTTTAATCATATCTCCAAATATCTCTTTGGCAAACTGATTTAAACGATCTTTGCTAATTTTTTCTTTGATTATTATAATAGCCATATCTTAATTCAGTGTATATTGTTCATTGCAAAAAATCAATAAAAAGGGTATGATAATTCTATAGAATACACAAAAGGATTACTAAACAAAAACGGCATAACAGCCCTATTAACAACATAATAATTAACCAATACTTTATTATGACAAATCTCGAACAACCCAATATGATGAACTCAGACCAAGAGTCCATCGCAGAGGAAAAAGAAACAGACAAAACAACTCCAAGAGATTGACATGGCACACGGGATCCATTTTAGCGACGGCGAACCATTCTTCAATAAAATGGCCAGTTCCGGACATCAAACCAAATACATACTTCAAAGACTGAAGCAAGGAGAATTGGATCCGAAAAAACTGCTCAATGCAACGCAAGATGCACTTAACGCAATGAACGAGCGCCAGACAAAATAACGCACAGCTGTAAGACAGCATAATCAAACTAAAAAACGCCTCATGAAATTT
>PCVT01000068.1:993-2214 GCA_002787075.1 Parcubacteria group bacterium CG11_big_fil_rev_8_21_14_0_20_41_14 | reverse complement strand
TAGGCAATTAAAAAGCGGTCGCCAGGCCGCAGAGTTATACGCATTTTGCCATAGAAAAAAGATTAATTTTGTGCTAAAATTAGGATATAGACAACTAATTATTAAGCAAAATTCTATGGTAAAAATTGAGCCAAAAACTATTAAAATGATTACGACTACCGAGGAAGAAATAATTGAAAAAATGGTTGATAAAAATCACGCTTTCAGAAAATTGAGCAATGTTGTTAATTTTGAAACATTAATTTCCCCTTACCGCGAGCTGTATTCATCCATCGGCGCCGAAGGCGTCGATGTTATCAAAGGATTCAAGGCGTTATTGGTGCAATTTTGGGAAAATTATTCCGACCGGGAAATGGAGAAAGTTTTGCAGGAGAATGTGGCGGTCAAATGGTTCTGCGGATTCGGACTAACCGAGAAAACCCCCGACCACAGCTATTTCGGCAAATTGCGGAAGAGATTGGGAACAAAAAATATCGCCGATATTTTTAATAGCGTCAATGACATTTTGCGCGGCAAAGGATTATTCGGGGATGTGTTTAAATTCGTTGATGCTTCAACCATAATCACCAAAACCGCGCTGTGGGAGGAAAGAGACCGGGCGATTAAAAATGGCGAGGAAAGTTTAAATAATAAAATCGTTGGCGACTATGTAGCGGACAAAGACGCCCGCTGGGGCGCGAAGTCGAAAAATCATATTTGGTTCGGCCACAAAAGACATTGCGCTGTTGATATGAGGTATGGATTGATTGATAAATTGGCGGCTACGCCGGCCAATGTTTTAGATCCGCATGTATTAAACAATATCTGCCCGACCAATTGCATGGTGTTCATGGACAAACTGTACGATATTAAAAAGAGTGTTTTGATTCTGCGGGCCAACGGTTGCGCCAGCGGCATTATCAGAAAAAATAATAATAAAAATAAAAACCGTGATCTGGATAAATGGCGGTCAAAAATCAGAATGCCGTTTGAGGCGACATTTTCGAAATTGAATAAACGAGCGAGATACAGGAGTTCGGTAAAAGTATTGTTCCAATGTTTCGCCGAGGCGATTGCCTACAATTTGAAAAAATCAATTAGAATATTATTGCCTGATCCAATCGGAGCCTGACGGCTCCGCAAGGGAGGTTTACGCCCAAGGGACGCAAATAGAAGATATAAACACAATGAGAGTGATAAAAAATTAACAATAGTTAACCAGAGTTAATGACTTTTGATTAA
>PCVT01000068.1:0-986 GCA_002787075.1 Parcubacteria group bacterium CG11_big_fil_rev_8_21_14_0_20_41_14 | reverse complement strand
TAAATTTTTATCAAAGTCGCCTTTCGGCGACAGCCCCTAGTTGAAAAACTATCGGTCGTTTGTTAAACTCCTCTTAATTGCTTGCTTAATTAAAGAATCGGATTTTTGTTTTGCCTCAGCCTTTTTGTGTTCTTTAAAAAAGTCAAATTTTATTCTATTAATTGATGTTTGAATCTTGGCATTTGGAATCTTAGATCGTAAGAAAAAAATTTTTCCCCTATGACAATGCCGATATCTTTTATTACTTCCACAAGGACAAGATCGGTGCCCCGAGATATGCGGTCTGAGTATATCGTCCAAAAATTGAACTATAATAAACGGGCTCTCTACGCCTAGTTCCTCCTTGTAGTAATCCAAAGCGCCAGCGTCAAAATGGGCTCTTGCTGGATATGGCCATTTACCTTTCTTATCAAAGTATACTTGCCCCCAAAAAAAGGGAGTAACAACCTTATTCACAAATTCAATAAAATTTGTTTTTTCTGAATAGTGTCGCCACTGCGCATCTGGATAATAAAGACACGCCTTGCCTCCCGGCTCCATATGCCTCTCCGGCGCAGGGCTTATCTTGTTTCCGATTTCTCTGACTATGGGTGGGTCTTTGGGGGTAGTTTTCTGGAAATTCAAATTCCACTAGATAACGGCCAAATAATTTGGCATCGTTCCACATCGACAATAGTCCCCTGACGAAAACCTTATCATTTTCAATATGCAAGAAAAATCCAGGAAGCACCTGTTGAAATACTTCCCGGATTTTTTCTAACAATTTTGGATTTTCATCATGCCATACCATTGGAATAATACGCCTTTGGCGGATTATGGATCGCCCTGACCACTTTCTCAAGATCATCTGCATCATTATCGCTCTCGTCCGTCTCGCCAAACACTTTTTTCCAACCGTCAACATCGTCCCTTTGACCCACTGTTTCAAGCGTCAGACGAGCAGCTACCTCCAGCGCCATTTTGGTGCTTTCATTAAAAATATCCGA
>PCVT01000079.1 GCA_002787075.1 Parcubacteria group bacterium CG11_big_fil_rev_8_21_14_0_20_41_14 | reverse complement strand
TGAAAGGAATTCTGATTTTGACTGGTCCATCTGAGTTAACCGCTCGTTGGCTTTCCTAAGATCCGCTGTTGCCTCGTCCACTTTCTTCTTGAGAGTTGCGTTGAATTGCTTCTGCTCTTCATAAAGCACAGCGTTTTTAATGGCAATCGCGATTTGTCCGGTGGCGATGTTCAAGGTGCGCAGGTCTATGGCGGTATACGGATCCCCGGACTTTCGGTTGCCGATTGCGATAACTCCGCGCAATTGGTCTTTTTCTTTAAGCGGGATAATGAGCGCTACATCATTTTCATATAGTTCATTCAATAATTTTGGATCGCCAGGCATATATTCGCCATTGTCAAACATGATTTTCATTTCTTCAATCACCTGAATGGTCGGCTTATTGCTGAACTGCTTGTACATGGTTTTTAGAATGTTCCTGCTTTGGATGATTTTCTGGGACACTCCTGGTTTGAATCCGGTTTCAAATGGAACAGTTACCTTCTTTTCTTCATTGATGAGCGCGTAACTAATTTTATCCGTTCCAAACGCGTCTAGAATGATATGGCTCACGCTAGAAAGGAGCTGGTTAAGATTCTGGAGGGAGGAGGTTTCATCTGAGACATCTGACAGCACGGTATCTGGGTTGTAGGATTTTTTATAGAGGAAACTTTTTGTAATTTTTTCTATCACAGACCGCAATGGCCTGTATCCAATCGAAACAAGCACTGCCATTATAATACTAATCCAGATGATTGATTCTATGCCCAAAAGCATCACAATCAAAGCCGTTGAAAAAGCTAAAATCCCAGTAGTAACGAATATGATAAAGCTAAATCCGAATGAGCGGAACACAATTGAACGTATGTCAAACGATCGATATCGAATAATGCTATAGGTAACCAAAATTGGATACAGAGAATACAAAATCATGGGATAGGGCGGAAAATCAACATTTAAAGTCAAGAAAAACACGCTTGAACCGCCTGCAAATCCAAAAACCGTGGCAAAAAATATAAATCGTAATTGAGACCGGTATAGTCCACGCGCCTTAAGCATAGCGCGCAATAGAACATATTCCGAATACACAACAACCACGCTGAAAAAAGCTGTATAGTATATAAACAAAGGCCCAGCGTCGCTCACAAAAGAAAAAATAAATTTTTGCTTTACCGTGGTCAACAGCAATTCGCTCGGATTCAGGCCTACAAATACCAAGGCAATCGCGTACAACAAGATTATCCTGAATTTAAATTGTTCAAACTGTTTGGTAATCGCGGCCACGAACTGCAGAAATAAGACCGGAATGAATATGGCAACCGCGTGCAGAACATGGTTTGAATAGCTCGCTATTTCAAATGACTGCGTAGTAATCATGAGCGCGTATCCAGAACTCCAAACCACCACAAAAACATTGAGCCAAAACCATGTCTGGTTAGCCAGGCGCTTTGATTTTTGATACAAAATCAATACCGCCGAAAGAAAACTTACCAGCGCTCCAATTGCTAGCGTGATATTAAAGTAATTAAGTTCAAAAGGAAGATTCATGAATACAGTGCCAAATACTCGTTGCCGAGTTTTGTTGTGTTTTTATTTTTAATTAGAAAATTACCAAGATTTTTTAATGACGAAAATGATACATTACTTCCATGCTGTGGCTCCATATGGATGTCTGCTTCATAGGGCAGGTGGCGTTGTATTATGCACGTGAATAATTCTTCTTTTCCTTTGAACGCGTATACCGCGCCCTGTGGAGCTGAGCATGAAACCGGCGGATTATTTTCTCCATAATAATGCCATGATTTAGGAAGTTTTTTAGGATCAAAGTATCCGTGCCAATGCGCCAAAGCTCTGCCGTTTGAGGCGAATTTATCCGCAAATTCTGAATCTGGGTTAATATGCTTGGCAATGCTGGCGAAAATCGCGTTTGCAACAGAATGCGCAAGTATTACTTTTGTATCAAATGACGGCTTATAATCCGGTCCCACTGAAACGCCTTTGGGCGTTTCCATAATCATTTTGCCGTTGACTAGCCCCATCCGCACAATGTCTGTTTTGGGGTTTAATTTTGTCTTGTCAGATCCGCTGCGCGAGGTCAGTACCCACACATCTGGAACTTTCATCTCGTATTTATTATTATTAAAATCAAATTTTATATAAAGATCTTTGCCTTTGAAAAAATAATCTTTTTTGTTGTTCTGCTTTCCTGCTTCGCGAATCTCTGAGAATTTCATTGGCAGTTGGCGCGCGATAAATCCATAGCTCATGCCGCTTCGTTTATCCAAAAGAAGAGAGCCAAGCCATCTGTAAAAAGCGCTTCTGAATTTAAATTCGCTTATTTTCTTTGGTTCTGGATACAGCTTTGTCTGTTCAAGAATGGGCCCGCTTTCAATTAAATCTTTGATATATGGCTTATATTGCTCATCATCTGTATCAAACGCACTGTTATGAATTTCAAAATCGCTTATTCTTGGCGGTATTACTGGGGCGTATATTTTTGGCACTAAGGCGTGCAATATGTCTTTATTAAAATCGCCGTCTATTCGGTGCATTGGGTATGACATATTAAAGCTATACACAGTCCAATGCGTCTTGCTCACTGACACAATCAGGTTTGTTATGTTCCATGAAAATATGGGCAAAGACGCTTCTAAGTGCTCTTTGAACGCGCTTTTTTCGGTTATCTCATCTGGCTGGTCTGTGATAAGTATCATTGGGTTCTCCCGCAAGCTCAATACATGGTCAACTGGCAGATCCCCAGTTTCTCCTTCTCCTGTCTGAATGATTGCAATTCCTTTTTTAACTTTTTTTCCAAAATCAAACGCGAAGAATTCAAATTTGCCTTTGAGCATATTTTTTATGTTCATGCCAAGCATCATCAAAATCATTTTTATTCTCCGCTTTAATCGGATGGGTTCAAGCGTTTGTTCGTATGGAATTATCTCAACCCCAAGTTCTGCTAATGTTTTTTTAAGCTTTTTAGAAAACGCACGCACGTTTTCGCTCGTATCTTCTTCTATTTTTGAAAAAAAGGTGACTTTCAATTTTTTCGCCATGTCTTTTTCTGACATGCAAACATCTCCCTGAATGTCCAAAATAGTTTTTATTGCT
>PCVT01000037.1:1779-24873 GCA_002787075.1 Parcubacteria group bacterium CG11_big_fil_rev_8_21_14_0_20_41_14 | reverse complement strand
GCTTTTGATTCCGGCTCCAGCGACCGCGGGTCTTTGCCGCTTCTCTCAAATACTTGTTTCAAATGCGACAGCCATTGCCGGCTTAATCCTATCTTTCTGGCTGTTGACGATACATTGCCTCTTTGATCGCAGTAGAGCATATGCATCCATCTGAGCCGTTTTTTAGCTTCAGCAGATAAATGATAGTTATTCGGATTCAGCTTCTTTTCAGCTATTATCTGCATAATGTTGTTGGAATTATTTTTAACTAATTCCAGCAAATCATCCTTTTTATTGTTTTGCAACATATCTTACCCTCATACTGTAAAGTGTAGCATAGGAGAGTGCACATGCTTGACTTTTTTCACAGAGCATTTATTATGAATATAAGCTATGAAATCACTTATTACTACAACTAACCCTATAATCGGATATACCTATTATGCTTATAACACAGGGATTGGTTTTTTAATATCAGTGTAAATATAGTTATATAGCACGATTTCAAAGCCAATCTCTATAGGGTCGGCTTTTTTTGGTCTTTGACAATTAAACTCTCTCGAAAAAATAGAAAGGATGAAAGATTATGCGGACGATACGCGTGTTAACAGTTTGTTTTGGAAATATTCACCGATCAGTAATCGCTGAATATGCCTTGCGTCAGGCACTTAAGAAGATTGGACTTTCTGAAGAGATTCAAGTTGAATCTCGAGGATTATTGGGAATGCCTGGTTTGCCAGCGCCGATCGGAAAAAATATTCGTGATTACCCGGATAAGTGGCTCTATATAGAGCCAGTATTAAATCGCCTAGAGCTTGATGTGTCTGCGCACAAAACTTGTCCGTTAGATTGCGATATAGTTTCGCAGTCCTCGTTGATTCTAGCGATGGACAGGAATATTCTTATTGATCATACTTCTAGCATTGTTCGCGTATTTCCTGAAAATGCATGGAAAGCGCGTCTTTTTATGGAGCTTGATGGTTTTGTTGTTGATATAGATGATTGCGACGAAGTACAGGAAGGCGATTTCCATAGGCAAGTAACTGAACACATATACGAGCTAGTTCACCGCCACGTTAACTACATCGTTGAATTGGCAAGAATATTAGACGCTGGGCGATGAATTAATATCACAACAACCAAAAAGGAGCTTCAAATGAACAAGATAGATGTTAGGCCAATGGGCGCGCATGATTTAGATACCGAATGTGAACAACAGATGCGAGAGGGATTCACATCAACTGCAGCGATGATTCTCGCTGACGCACATCAATATAGAAAAACTACTGATACGCTCTTCGTGGGTCTTGAGATTGAATTGCCTCTTGTTACCTCGACATTTGATCTTTCGCCCCAGAATAGCCGTGATGAGGTTATTGATCAATTTGCAGGTCGTGTTTTTTCGGAACTTGGAGCACACCAAATCGAGATTATTAATGAACCACCAATTGATCTGCTTAATGACGGGTTTGGTGCACTATATGAGTTGACTAATTCCATTGTATCTTCTGTGTTAAAGGAGGTGCACAGTAGAGGTTTACAGGTACTTCGCCTTGGATGCTGTCCTCTCGTAGAAATTGATTCAGTAGAATATACAAAAGGCGATTATAAATACGAACGGTGTCCACAATGGCACACCAAACACCAGCGACGCGATATTGCTGGAGTTATTGGACGAACAGAAACTGTGCGTGCGGATAATGCTTATATTGTAGGTCTTATGAATTCAGTACAGATTTCCGTTGATGCATTGAATTTTTCTGATGCCATCGACAAATTAAACCGTGCGCTGATGATTGGTCCATATGCTTTAGCGATTGGTGCAAATGCGCGATATATAGAATGCAAAGATACAGGGATCTGCGATATTCGGTTTGCTGGGTGGGAGATGAGCCATGATGTCCGTTCGCCATCTGAAGTTGATTCAGGATATCCAACACGAATCGGTTTGCCTCAACGATACTACCGAAGCGTGAAAGATTATTTTGAGCAAATCAAATATTATCCGTTTATCTTGGATGATCCTATTTCGATGGCGCATCCTTTTGATGTCGGATTAGGCCTGTGCTGGAGGGACTCTCGTTTGAAATTTTTTCGAGAAAAAAGGACAATCGCAGTTGAATTCCGTCCGATTTCGCTTCAGCCAACACTCTGGGAAGACGTGGCTATGATGTTTTTCTTTATTGGACGTCTTGCATGGAGTCAGTATAACCAAGAATCCATGTTGCCGATGTGTTTGGTGCAAGCCAATAAAGAACAAGCCAATAACCATGGTTTAAACAGCTATCTTTGGCGACAAAAGGGAGGTGTTATAGAGCAGGTGTCTGGTCGGGATGCGCTACACGACGAAATCGATCGTGTAGTTGAGGGTATGAAGCTACTTGGGGCTTCGTATAGTGTCATTCACGATATGGTTCAAGTATTTGAGCAGCGACTGATTTATGGCAGTCCAGCCGAACAGTTCGCCACCGCAGTTCAGCGCATTGAAAATAGCATGTCTACTAAAAAAAGCATGGGTAATCGTAGAAATGCTATTATAGAGGCTATTCGTGAACTCGGCATTTCTGTTCCTTGATTTTCATTATCGAAACAAACGTCAGAATCAATTTTTTAGATTTCTGGCGTTTTTCTTTTGTCTGAAACATCTAATATGCGCTCTTGCTGGGCTTTTAATGAAAGGGTTCCATTGTAGCGACCTTTGCCAAGAAAAATTGGATAGAATGATTCTTTTGCATAGATTTTTTTTGTTTTGACGCTGCCAATTAACTGCCCTTTGCGAATGCGCCGCATGTCTTTTAATCCATTGGTCTCTATAAATCCTTTAGGTACTTTATATTGTCCATATATGCGATAGAGTGTTTTTTTAGTCGAGATAACTTTTGGACCATTAATGATAGATAGATTTCGCAGTAAAGCGCGCACATGACTAATAGCTCGTCGATTATTTTTGCCACTTTTTTCAGGCCCATATTCAAGTGCAACTCCTGTCTTCACATGGCCAATCATTTCTTTGTTGCCAAAAACGTTCGGCTCTATTAAAGCAACATTTTTAATTGGCAACCATTGTAGAATTTTACGAACTGAAGACGTGAGTTTGGTCACTATAGCAATACTATCTATAGAAGAATTAGTAGCATGAATATCAATAACAAGGTCAGATGATGATAATCGTTTCATCAAATCAAAAGCCAAGCGATCTTCTATACATCCTCGTTGCTTTCCGGGGAAGCTTCGGTTTAAGTCTTGGTTAATAAAACGCTTCTTTTTTATGCGTGCCAATGGATGGGCAATAATAAACGATAGACAGCCGCGTAACAATACCTCGGATTTAAGTGCATTAATAACGCACTCACCAAGCAATTCATCACCATGTGTTCCAGCAACAATAGAAACTCGCGGGGTGCCAGTTCCTTGGTGTGACTCAATTGACTGCCAATTATTTTTATTCATAATATAATACTATAGATATATTAAATATAGCATAGTATTCATTAAAATAAAAAGACCCCAAAGCCGAAGCTTTGAGGCCTAACAATACTGTCTATTTTTTTGATAGCCAACGCGAAAGATACCATGCTCCATAAAGTGCGATTAATACTCCTATCCATTGAATAGTAGTGAGATGTTCGTTCAGTAGAATAGCTGAACCAAGGATTACTGCTGGAGTTTCTCCTTGAGCAAGAACGCTTGCTTCTGTTGTTGGAAGATTCTCAAAAGCGAGCAAATTTGCGATCCAGTAAAGAAGTCCCCCAACAAACGTGAAGCCAAGAATAAGAAGGACGATTTTCGGTTCTGCGATAGGCGCCCATGAAACGCCTGAACTTAAAATGATTCCAAGCGTTCCCATTCCTATATGCGCCCAAAAGCATTTTTGCATTGAAGTTGATTTTGCCCGGGCAAAAAATTCATAAAGAATTCCGTTCATGACAGTGCCAAATAATGACCACATGAATCCTATCCACTGAAAGTTCCCACCCCATCGAGCAATGATTACTCCACTGATGACCATAACAAGCCCTATAATAGAAGCTGACGATACATGTCTACCCAAAAAAGCTCCAATAATAAGATTCACTAGCGGAGTTGCTGTAACTATAATAATAGTCGGGCCAGCACCCCAATGGCGAATACCTTGAAATAATCCAAGTGTGACAAATGGCAAAGTCAAGGCAATTAGATATGTATATTTATCCACGCGTCCAATATTTCCGCGAAGAATAATGAAAGACATGATAACAGTCATAAATCCGCGAAATACCATAAGTTGCGGTGACGTGAACATCGTAAGTATATTAACGAATGGCAGAGCTAATCCTGCGGTTATCCAGATACCTAAAATTCCAATGAGTCCTAGCAGAGTTTTGCGATTCATTTTGCACTCTCCTTTTATTTTTTGAATTGGAAATGTACGGAATTTTCTATTTTTCAACCCCTTGTGTTTAAAGAATTTTTCGAACAGTCGCGTCAGAAAATATTTTCATTGTATCATAGATTTTTAATGCAGGGTGATGAGGTTTTAGTAATTGCAAATCAGTGCATGCTAAAATAACGCAATCTAAATTTTTTTCATCAAAATTATTAATTATATTGGCTAGCTCGTTTCGGTCTTCATCTTTTTGATGTCCAGCCAATAGATCAAGAATTATTCTATCTATTTTATTTTGTTGGGATTCATTAGGCGCAACATATCCAATATTGTTTTTGGAAAAAGCATTTTCGTATAACTTGCTTTTGACTGTTGTAGAAGTTGAGATAATGCCAACCTTATTCATGTTGTTTTGTTTCAGATGTTGTACTGTCTCGTCAATAATGCTTAAAACAGGAACACTAACTGCGTTGCGAATCTCATTAATAAAAATATGCAAAGAATTACAGGGCATGACAATGAATTCTGTTCCAGCTTTTTCAAGCCGTTGCGCTTCTTTTATTAAAAATGGCAAGTATCTCTCTGCTCCTTTATTTCGCAAAATTAAATCTTCCTCAATTTGAAGAGGCAAAGGAATACTTGCTATAATAATGGATGGCCTTGTGATCTTGTCTTTTTTATGGCAAGATGAAATAATGTCAAGATAAAATTCAGCAGTTGTCTCTGGTCCAAGGCCGCCGATAATTCCTACGGTTTTAATAAAATAAATAAAATTCTAGTTTATTAAACTAACATAATCTATTTTTTGTCTAATGTCAATTTCCCTTGATTTTTGGAAATTTGAATTCTCTGACCCTGCATAAAAAAAGTGCAGGACACCTGCTTGACTTTATTTTTAAAAAATGTACAATAGAATTACATGATTTTAACAGCAAACAATTCTTATTTTGCGTTTTATTTTATAAACTGACCAAAGATCAGTTGTTGTTTGCTTGAAAAACCATTCTATAAACAGCTGATCAAATAGGTCAGTTTTTGTTTAAGCTCTTTTAATGAAGTTGTCATACCACATTTCACTCTTATTGAGGGAGATATATCATGAAAAGCAGACCACTTGCTACTCTTGAGCAGTTTCCAGAACCAACTGGACTGCCTCAATCTGACAGGGATATAATCGCAACTATGCAGTCCTGCGATATCCAGAAAATTTTGATCTATGCTCTTGGACCAGAAGGAACCAATATTTCCCAAGCAGCAGCGCAATGGATTAACCGCGCAGGAGTGCGGGATAAGTCAGAGATTATTCTCTGTGAGACCCCAGAGCATAGTTTGGAGATGGCCAGTGCTGTTAATGAGAAAGGAGCCATAGGACTTTTCGGCACATGCGCTGTATATTTCGCGCTTAATAAGCTGTTTTTTGAGAATCCAGGATGTCTTCCTTTTTTTGTGGAAGAAGTAATGTATCTGGATGAAATGCAGCTCGCGGCCCGGTATGATGTCCATGCAGATCTCGGGCTTGGTATAGCCGATGGTACTGCATGCTCATGGGTAGTTGCTTCCCATCCTTCTCCTGCTCCTTTAGTGCGCAATCTTGGATGCGAAGTAAAGCTGGTAAACAGCAATGCCCAGGCCGCGGACGATGTAGCAGTTGGCAATGTCCAGTTGTGCATTACCACTGAATCTGCTCGCAAAAGCAGGAGATTGATAAAGCTACATTCGTTTGGAAGTCCGGCCATGGTTTTTTTCTACGGTATTGCCGGAGAGAGCATTCAGGTAGTTCGGAGCGCATTCGCTCGATTGGAGGCAGATAAACAGAAACGCGAACAAGAGATGTCTCTGGCGTGACTTTTAATAGGGACAGTGTATAATATATACGCTGTCCCTAAACTTTTTTCAAATTTTATGACACATTCTATTATAGGCGCCCGTGGAGACATGGGTAAAAATTTACTTGTACCGCTTCTTAAAAAGCACGGATCCGTGCTTGAGGTTAATCGCGGGGACTCAGAGGATAAACGAAACAACGGATGGAAAGCAGATTATATCTGGCTTTCTGTTCCTAGAGACGCAATTCCAGATTTGCTTGACGGAAAACAATTTTCCAAAGATCAAATTATTGTTGATATTTGCTCCATTAAGCGCAATCTCTCAAGAGACATTCAAAAAACAGGCGCAACACATCTTTCTTTGCACCAGCTTCATGGCCCTTTTGTTCCTTTAAATGGCCAAAAATGGGTTCATATTAATACTGGAATAGATTTATCATCAAACGCGCCAGTTCAAAATCTGTTGAATTTCTTAAAGGAGCAAGGAATCAGCTTTTTAGACGCCAAATCAGAAGATGAGCATGATTTTATGATTGGCCTTACTTTAAGCATGCCAGAAATCGCGACCATTTTTTTAGATACGCTTATAGACCAATATGCGAAAGATTCTGGACACAAAACTCCGAGTATGGCAAAGCTTATGGAATGGGCAGTTCCAGCGTCAAATGTGTTTTTCAGCTATTACATACATTCTATCAACAGCTCCGCGGATTGGCTGAGAAGCGATTTAATTTTAGGAGCGCATGGTGATCTTCTGGAAAGCGCGCGCAAAGCATCATCTCGGCTGGCTAATCTAACCACTGAAAACATTAAACATCACTTGAGCCAGCAGCGCGCTTTTGTTGAATCGCTTCCGATTGCAGAACGCAAGCGGGTTCGCCAGTGGATTGAGCGCTGGTTTGTGGATTCCACGCAAAAAATATTTATGTTTCATCATAATAAATCCATAAAGCCAAAAATCAATCTTCAGGAGTGCGCGGATTCTAATTCTGTATTTCCAATAAGCGATAAAAAAATTACTGTCGGCATTCACGGAATCGCTGGAAGTTTTACTCATGAATCAGTTATCCGTCTTGCGGAAGAATTAAATATTCCTGCTGAAAATCTTGAATTCCGTTATCTTGTTGAGGCAGATCGCGTTATTGCCGAAGTGGTAAATGGAAAAATCGATAGAGGCGTATTTGCTATGGCAAATTCCGGCTCTGGCGCGTATATTTCAAGCATGCGCGCAATGAGTGAAAATAATTTTGACATTCTTGCTATATATGGAATGGAAATCTTGCAGTGCCTTATTGCTGATCCGTCTGTTAAATCAATTGATGAAATAACAAAAGTATTTGGGCATCCTCAAGCAGTGAGCCAATGCAAACGCACATTTGAAGAAAAATATCCAAATATTAATCTTGTTTATGGCAAAGATAGCGATGATACGGCTTTATGCGTCAAAAAAATAGCAAACAAAGAATTGCCAAAAACAACAGCAACGCTTGCATCTCAAATTGCTGCAAATCTTTACAAAATGCGTATTTTAGAGTATGGTATGCATCATGATCCTTTTAATACAACAACTTTTTTAGTTATCAAAAAGAAGTAATTTGTTCTCATATTTCATTTCATCCTAAATAGGAGAATGATAATGTCTAATAACAACGAAAACCATGCGCACACGACTTTGCCGTCTGTGGCGCGTTTCGTATGGATGGACCGGGCATATATGCCGCTTAGCTCAGCAACAGTTCCAATAACCGCGCACAGCTTACACTATGGAACTGCGGTGTTTGAGGGGATTCGGTTTTATGAGACAGATAAAGGACCCGCTGTATTCCGCTTGCAAGATCATATTTACCGTCTCTTTGCGTCTGCTAATGCCATGAGCATGCGCCTTGAGCATGATGAAGATGAGCTGACGCGCGTTGTGTGCGAGCTGATCAGGAGAAACAATCTTGCAGATGGGTATGTGCGCATGATCGCGTATTACGGAGATGGGATCAGTTTAACTAGAGATGATCTGCAAACGCATATAGCGATTTTTCTTTTGCCTTGGCCGTCCAAAAAAATGAAGCCCATAAGATTGCAAATTTCAAAATTTCGCAAATCAGATCCCCGCACTATTATTCACAGGGCCAAAGTGGCTGGCCATTATGTAAATTCATATCTAGCTGCTTCCTCATTCGACCAATCGCGCTATGATGGCGCGCTTATGCTGGACTGCGATGGCTGGGTCGCGGAAACAACGGTCGCGAATATTTTCAGCGTAAAAGATTCTATTTTATTTACGCCTAAGCCGGGCTCTATCTTGCCCGGGATTACTCGCGACACTGTGTTGAAACTTGCTCAATCTATGAGCATTCAATGCATTGAATCAAATGTATCCATGGATCATTTAAAACATTCTGACGAGGTATTTATTACTGGCACAGCCTCTGAGGTAATTCCAGTCAAAGGAATTGATGAAGCAGATATTGGGGAAGGCGCTGTAGGACATATTACTTCCCAACTCTCAAATGCTTTTAATGAATCCGTCAGAGGCAGGAATTCTGAATTCTTAAGCTGGCTTACCCGCGCGTAGCAGGTTCGTCAGTTTTTCCTTCACGGGCTTTGTTCTTGTTCATGCAAGATCAAGCCCGTTTTTTCTTTGCCTGCTTGACAAGCTCTTTATCCTGCGCTATACTTTATCTAACTAAAGCACTTTAGTACGATAAACCGCTAATACAAGCGAAAATATGCCTAAATGGAATAATCCACAATCAAATGATTTGTTTCGCGCGATATTGTCGCTAAAAGACATTTCTGAAGCGCGCAAATTTTTCCGAGACCTGCTTACTGAAGCAGAGCTTATTGAATTCGGCAAGCGCTGGCAAGCCGCGCAAATGCTGAATAATAAAATACCATACTCTGAAATTGTTAAAAAAACAGGCCTTAGCTCAACCACAGTCGCGCGCATTTCAAAATGGCTCAAAAAAGGCATGGGCGGATACCAGCTTATGCTTGGCAGAATTTCTCATCATCACAACTCTTCTCGCAAGAAGAGGATGTTGTGATATCTTGATTTCGTGATATTTCCACAGCCCTTTCTCGCGAGAGAAAGGGCTCTTTTAATTTAATCTTATCAAAGAAAGGAACAAGCCATGAACTCGCCAAAAATGATTCATGAGATTTTTGGAGATGATCCTGACAAGCTAATCCCAGTGATTATACAGGATCGTTTCACAAAAGATGTCCTGTTTCTTGGATATACGAATCGCGAAGCATTTGAAAAAAGCATCTGCCTGCGCGAAGTAGTGTTGTATTCAAGAGGACGCGAAAAAATTTGGCACAAAGGATCGACTTCTGGAGATTTTCTTCATATACACGAGGCATGGATTAATTGCGAACGAAATTGCTTCTTGTATATTGTTGACAAACTCGGCGGCGGTGTGTGCCATATTAAAGACAATTCCGGAAAAACCATGCCTACGTGTTTTTTCCAGCGGCTGTTCTAAGTCCGAAAAAAGCCCTATTCTCAACTTGGATAGGGCTTTATTTTTATCCATATTTGACATAATTTAACCATTATAATACCCTGTATACAGGAGTACAGGATACATGAACACTCCATAACAATATTATGCATTCGCTCCAAAATTCCAATATCAGCAATACGATGATGTCCATGATGATGCACTTTCGCGCGCCTTGGATTATGTTTTGCTAATTTAATTTCTTTAATCTTTATCAAACATAACCCTCGGCTGCGAGGGTTTTTTTATTATTATGAATACACTATGTTCATAACTATCATAAATGATTGCAAAGACCAAAACGCGGCAGGCAGGCAAGCCGCAAGAGTTGCTTGCCTTTTTAACATTGCGCCGACATTTGTAGGCGTTCAAAGCGATATTGAAGCAAGCGGAAATATTATTGATGTTTTAGACGCCACGGAAGGAAAAAAAGGAATTATCCTGGCAAATGTGGCTCCGCGCAATGGAAGCGCGCGAAAATTCAAAAACGGAACGCCTTTTGGATTTTTTTATTGGCGCCATACTTTGGTCATAAGTTCTGTTGCGGGCAATACGCTTTCTTTTCTCCGCAAATTTGGAATTGCTGAATCAATTCGCATGATGAATATTCCCCATATCCTTAAAGCAGTTGCCAAAACAGAACATCTTACTAAAAATGAGCAACAAAGGATAGCATGGTCTCAATTCAGAAGTTTTGATTTTCTTCCGCGAATTGCTTTTTGGATTTCAAAAGGCATTAAAATTCCAACCAAAAAATATGTTTTGAAAAACGCGCGCATTGAACCGCGCGCCTGGGCTATTGATTGTTTCGGCAATATAAAGACAAGTTTATTGCGCTCTGATATTCAGCTCCAGAAAAACGGCTTTGTAAAAACAAAATTTGGGAATTTGAAATTTTATCCCCTTCTTCGGAATGTGCCGGATAATCACGCTGCCATTATCATTGGCAGTTCCGGGCTTGGCAATAATCGTTTTTTGGAAATTGCGGTTCAGGGCAAAAGCGCGGCTGAATTGTTTGGGATTAAAATTGGAGATGCTGTTCTGTGAGCATATTAAAATGCTCTTGATTATTTTAACGCTCCAAGGGATTTGATATGTTGCAAAAATAGCGGTTTCGCCGCTAACTTGTCCACAACATTATTTATGTCATTATAGCGCTAGATGCTCTTTTTTTGCGTCCACGCACAAAGCATTAGAACCATTCCATTATTGAATAGGAATATTTGACATAATTTAGCCGTTATGTTATCCTGTACACAGGAGTACAGGATAAATGAACACTCAATACAAGCAAAAAAACAGGTTTGACGACAGGTTCGCCAAAATAGCCACAATGGGCCAAATAATTTTTCACGCAAAGGACTTGGCTAATTTATGGCGCATTGGAAACGACAACACCCTGTATGCCACGCTTTCCCGTTATGTCAAAAAAGGGCTTCTTTTCCGCGCGCATAAAGGCCTGTACGCGATCAAGCCAATTGATCAGATAGACCCGATTATGCTCGGCATAAAAGCGCTTCGCAGATTCGCGTACGCGAGCACCGAGACCGCGCTCGCGCGTTCAGGAATCATCCAGCAAGAAATGCATGAGATTACACTAGTGAGCGATATATCAAAACGATTCTCTATTGGATCTCATCGCTATCGCTGCAGAAAACTGAATGACCAATATCTGCACAACATCATCGGCATTATCGCGAAAAACGGATATAAAATCGCGACAATGCCTCGGGCTATTGCTGATATGCTCTATTTCAATAAAAACGCTCATTTTGACGCTAAAAATTCAATTGATTGGAAACAAGTAAAAATAATTCAAAAACAAGTATATGATTCTTCCAAATAAAAAAGACGCTATCCATAAAGCCTGGCTCTATCGCCTGCTTTCAGCCATATATGACAACAAAACACTGGCTCAACATTTCTATTTCAAAGGCGGAACCTGCGCTGCCATGCTTGGCTGGCTTGACCGGTTTTCAATTGATTTGGATTTTGACTGCAAAGCAAAAGGTAAAGACATGCTGCGATTGCGCAAAGAATTAGAGCTAGTGTTTAAAAATCTCGGACTTGAGATAAAAGACAAAAGCAAAAACACGGCCCAATATTTTCTGCGGTATCCTGCCCAAGAGAACGAAAGAAATACCATTAAAATAGATGTCACAAGCCCTCCCCCAAAATCAAACCAATACCATCAATTCCGATTAGATGACATTGACCGGATTGTCCAATGCCAGACACAGGAAACAATGTTTGCCAATAAATTAGTGGCTTTAATTGACAGGTTTGAAAAACACGAGGCCATCGCGGGCCGGGATTTGTATGATATTCATTATTTTTTTACGCGAGGATTTTCATACAACAGCGAAGTAATTATTGAGCGCATAAAAATTGGATTTTAGTAAACCCAAAACCAGCAGGCATCTTATAAAGGATGCCTGCTTTTTCTTTTCCTTTTACCACCCCTTCAACTGTTAATTTTCCAATTATTCCATATTTTATTTAATTTTTGTTTTTTTGATTCTGGTATTTTTCCGAATATTACAACAGTACCTTTGTCTTTTTTAAAAATAAGATCAAAAAAATAATAAATTTTTTTGACATCCATTGCTTTAATAATTTTTTGTTGATCAAGCAGCGTTAATATTTTATCAGTTCCAAATGTAATGGCATACCAGGATATCATGCTTGTAACTTCTTTAATCTCATCTTTTTCTAAATCTAAATTTATCATTTTTCTTTTCTGGAAATAGTTAAATTCTTTTTGCGTAAAATTCTTTTTAAACTTTTTTAATTCCGCCAGTAATAGAAGATAAAAATCCTCAATTTTTTTATGGCTAAAAGATGATTCAATGCTGAAATTTGAAAATTCCTCGTATGTTCTAACATCCGCGTCAACTGAGTAAATTGATAATTTATTAGTAATTTTATAAAATAAATAATTATTTAAAATTTCTATAAAAAATTCCCATTCAACATTTTTCGCCGCGTCAGCATTAAAAAATGGGTAATAATAGCCAAAGAAAATTTTATTTATCTTCTCGTTATTTTTTATGTAAATCGCGTTTCCTGAATAACAAAAATTATTAAAATTAATTTTTCTTTTGCGCGCCCTTTTTTGCGGTTTTGGCAAAGGTTTAAGCTCTTGATTAATAATTTTTTTGAATTCTTTAATATTAAAATTACCAGAAACTGTTAAAATCATATTATCCAAAGTGTAGTGTTTTTTTATGAATTCGCTAATTTCCCTTAAGGTAAATTTTTTGATATTTTTTTCTGTCCCAAGAATTTCGAATCCTAAAGAGGAGTTTTTGAAATATTTTTTTTTGACGCTTTTATAATAGGTAAAATCAATATTTTCTTTATAATCAAGCAACTCTTCTAATATTATGCCCTTTTCTATTTTAATTGCTTCTTTATTCAGTTTTAATCCCTGAATAATTTTTGAAATCAATCTAACGCCCATTTTTAAATCTTTTTCATGAATTATAAATTCAAAATTTGTCCTATCCTCCTTTGTATAGGCATAGAATGTTTCATTTATATAATGCTTAATCCATGGGTGTGATTTTATGCTATTAACAATATTTTTCGCGTAAAGATGTTCAACAAAATGGGCCAAGCCATTATTTGTTTTTTCTTCATAGCGTGAGCCGACTTTGACGGCAAAATCAAAATAGATAGACTTCGTTGGGAAATTATTTAGTATAACTGTAAAATCGCCTAATTTGATTGATTGATATTCCTTCATATTTCTTCTTTTTACTATATATTATACATTGAATTATAATTTTTACCAAAAAAATAGTGGAATCCGCTTATGTTCGCGGACTTGAAGATAAGTTTGACTAATACATACTATTGCAATAGCTGACTATATCCTATATTATAAAGATATAATTTATTCTTACATATATGCTTAATTATATATTAAATAAAGATGTTGACGCTGTGTTATCGGCTATTGGAGCAAAAAATTTGTCTGAAAAAGAAAGAGCGGAAACCATGAAACAATTACTTGAACATTTCAGCAAGATTATCATTGACGCGGCTATAGGTGAATTAAATGACGAACAAATTAAGGAATTCAACTCCGCTCTTAATGATCCGGACGCGGAAGAAAAAATAGCAAACATTACCACCCATGTCCCTGGATTGATGAAAAAAATTGAAGATGCGGTAGAGCAGGAATTTTTATCCCTGCGCTCCGCCAAAGAAAAATTATCGTAATAATTTAATTAATATTATGGAAAAGCCGCGAGAAAATTTCTCTCCGCAAGAGCAAGAAAACTTGCTTTCTGAACCATCTAGCGAGCAAGCCGATAAAACCGAGCTTGATCTTGAGGCAGAAGAAAAACAAGTTGACATAGAGCAAGCAACCGAAGAAGCGGCGGAAGATATTGTAGAAGAATTAAGCCATAGCGGCGAGTTAGAATCTCTGCGCGAGCCGGAAAACCGCGAAACTTTGAAAAAGTGGATAAGCTCCCGTGTTAAAAATTTTTGGGTTGCGCATATCTCGGGGGCTGCCGCCGGATTTGCGGTTACTTCCGGGGCAAGAATCGCCATAAAACAAAGCGCATTTTTGTATTTGAACGGAATCCCTGGTGCCGGCATTATTGCCGGAGCTGTGGCTGGAGCAGCCATAGAGGGAGGTAAAACATACTATAGAGAGAGAAATAAGTTTGTGGCTGGTGACATCATTACACAACTAAACGAAGCACCTGATGATTTGCAAAAAGCAGCCATTGTCTCTAAAGCAGAAAAACATCTAAAAGAAGCCAGAATAAACAAATCCCCAGAAGCCAAAGATTTGGCTGATATTGTGCGCGCGGCCCGGCTTCATCTGGAAGCTGATCTGCACAAAGAAGAACTAACAGGCAAAAGCGAAGCACAGCAGATAAGCTGGCTGTTAAAGACATCTGGAGAAAATCTTAAAAAAATTCCAAGATCTGAAAAGAAAAACGCGAAAGCTTTGCTTAAAAAAATTGAGTTTCAAAGTGAGAAATCCAAGGTTGACCATGCCAAGGTGGGCAAGGCAATTCTAAAAGGCGCCTTGGTCGGCGCAATTGGTGGCACAATTGGTGGCGCATTATCGCATTATGTTTTTGACAATCTGCATCCTGGAGAGTGGCTAGAACACGCGGTAAAGCCCATACAAGAAGCAATGCCAGACATAAGCCAAGAACATGCCCAGTCAATCGCGGAACAAGCGCTTCAAGAAAAAGCTGAAGTCGCTGCTGAGGCAGTTGCGCGCGTAATAGCAGAAGGAAAAGACCAACTTCTAAAAGAAACGTTTACAGCTGAAGCAACAAAAGGCGATGGATGGACACATTTAGCCAGAAAAGTGGTACATGATTATCTAGTTAATTTAAATGAACTTTCACCAGATACAGCTCCAGACTTAACTACAGAACAACTAGTGCATATTGAAGATACCTTGGTTAAAGAACAGCTTAGATCTGGATCAAAAGAGCTTATCCATCTTGACCAAAAATTAGAGCTAACTGGAGCTAAAATCCAATCGCTTATTGAAAAAGCGCAAGACCTTTCTGTGAAAAAAATAGAAAACATCAGTACTGTACTTAAGGAACCAGAACATCATCTTTCTTCCACAACAATAGAATGGATGGCTGACACTAAAAATATTTCAAATCCTAGCAATGATTTCGCGCGAGAGATAGCTGAACGCGCCAAAGAGGCGGCTCAAATCGCGGCCGCGACTGTACAAGAAATAGCTGTGCCAGAAATAGTTGATAAAGGCGCGGAAGAAATATCAAAAAAAGAATCAGTTGAAGAAGTTGTGCCAGAAATTCCCGACAAGACGCCATCTCATATTAAGACGATTTTAGGTGTGCTTAGCGGTGGCGCTCTCGGGGCATACGCGGCTAAAAAAATATTTTGGAAAAAACAAGTTGAGGCAGTTGAAGCAAAAGAACCTGAACAAGAAAGTCCTGTCGCAAAAACAACTGTTTTGGACGAAGATATCGAAGATACGGTTGAAAAGCCAGTCGCCCAAAGCGCTCCTTCGCCTATTGCCGAAAAAGAAGAATCAGAAGACATATCCCCTCTTCCAGCGGTTGTAGCTGGCGCGCTGGCAGGCGCCGCGGCAGTGGAAGCAATATCTTCTGCTAAAGAACCAGATCATTCACAAGATTCTCTTGATTCTGAAGCGGAACTATCCAATAATAATGAAACAAATATGGAAAATTTTAATACAGGAGAATCACCTCAAGAATTAATCGACGAATCAGAGGAGGCGGAAATAACTGCTGAGCAGAAACCAGCGCCAAGCGCTCCGGATGCCTCCCCTGCAACCGAACAAATTACCACGGTCGAAGAACAGCTTGAGATTGACGAAGAGAGCGAATTCATCCGAGCAGCTGCTGAACATATAAAACAGAGGCTGGACAAGTATGAGGAATTGCAGATCTCTGATGACGGGAAAAAACTCACCACCAAAAAAGAGCTCCAGGAACGATTTACTGAATTAGTTAAAAAATACTGGAATGAATTTGCCACGCACGGCTTTACGAAGGGCGATATACTGGAACGCCACGGCGATTTGGATGCGGAAGCCGCCCTGTTTTTGCTGAAAGAAGCGGGTTTGGTAGTGGACAGAGACACACTGACATTCGTGGAAAAAGGCAAAGGCAAACAAGTCCTGTCTGGCACTATTATAGACAGCTCGGAAACATTTGGCGTAAAAGCCGAGGAAGAAGGAAAACGATTAATCATAGACCATCACACTGCCGAGCCGAGACGGGATGTTTCATCTGCCAAACTTCTGTACAATATATTGTCTAACCCTGAGTTCGGCGTGTTGGAAAAAAAGCCCTGGCTGGATAAATTCGTGGAGTATGTGGCAAAAGAAGACAATAAGAACTACACGCCTGATGAATGCAGAGATTTTTGGGAAAACTATGGCCGCAATTTTGCGAGCTTGGCCAATGTTAATGTAAGTTTTGAGGAGATGAAAAAGTTTTTTGAGGACGAGAAGTACACGCCGTTTCAAAAATTGCCAGACGATTATATCAAAAAATTACATTTTATTTTCAATCGCGATAAACAGGATATGCGGGAACAGAAACCAGATTTTGTTACTTCGCGGTTGGAAAAAAATAAAAAGGGAGCCGAGAAAGACATAGAACAGATGAAAAAAGATGGCTTTGTGTTTGACTCCGGATACAGCCGTTTTGGCAAAATTTTGATTGACACAGGCAAACAAGATGAAAATGGCGTTTGGCGCCACCCAAAACTTTACACTGATTTCGGCTTTGAAGCGCTTCGCGCCGAAGGATATGGCGGATACTTGATATGGCTTCCAAAGCAAAATCATTTCCGGCTTTACACGGAAAAACTAATTGATTTTAAAATCCCCGAAACCCACAATGTGCGCGGCCATTACCTGCTCAGGCCGGACTCGAATATTCCCTTGGAAACAACATGGGAGGAGATTTTGGTGGAACTGGCAGGGAATCCAAATATACAAATACCCGCAGGCCTTACAAAAGCAATTGAAACAGAAGCCACTCAAAGGGAGCAAGTAGCTCGCGCGCAGGAAGCCAAAGACCAAAAAATAGCCGAACTAGGGGCTGTGCTGGCTGATGCTGACGCAAAACTGACCGGAGACATGGTGCGAGAGGCCGCTACAGAAGTACAGATGGATGCCAAGGAACTTTTGCAAAAAGTGATTGATATGAACAGCGGCGCAAAAAAACTGCATGCCCAGTTCTCAAGCAAGGTAAAGGGAAAGAAAACAGACAGCCAACAAGAGGCGCTGTTGTTCGAGGTATTGGAAGAATTTAAAAAACAACAGGATCAAACAAAAGGAACCACCAAAGCCACAATAGCAAGCGCTCCGGTTGCTCCTCCGGCTGTGGCGCCTACGCCAAAAAGTCCTGAACCAACACCAGGGGCTGTTCCTGCGGCTGCATCTTCTGCCCCAGCCGGGCCGGAAGCCACTCCGGCGGCCGAAATTGCTCCAAAACCGGAACAAAAAGATTGGTGGGAGGTAAAAAGAGAAACAGAGGTAATGGCTGTGGAAGATTTGGGTGGAGATATGCGCTTATTTGAAAAACACGTCGCCACGCTAGGTGTTGCGGAAAAAGATGCCAGCGGCCAGTGGCAGTGGACTGGCGGAGACAAAAAACTGGTTTTCCTCGGGGATATTTTAGGCGATCGGGATATGGATGGCCTGGAAATTACCGCCATCATCGGGGACTTGGCCGGCCAAGCAGAAAAGGAAGGCGGACAAGTTGTGGTTCTATACGGCAACCACGATTTTGAGTTCATTAAATTTTTTCGCGGCGATGGTAAGGATGGTTGGGCTAAGCGAAACGCAAGCCATTTTACCCGGCAAAGCATTGGCATCTGGGAATTAACGCAATTTGACCCTGACCCTGATTCTGAATTGAAAAAAATAGAGCCGCAAATAAAGTCCGGCCCAAACAGGGGCTCTACTACCGAAGAATTTAAACAACGAGAGGAAGAATTATGGGACGGGTTGTATCAAAGAATGCCTCAAATTTTAGCGTATATGAGAACCGATCCAAAGGGTAAAAAAATACTGGAGGCTATCTGCCGAATTAAAGTGGCAACGATATATGACGATACTCTGTATTGCCATACTGATCCGACGCAAAGAATGATTACTGATCTTACAAGAGGAGGAGATATCAACCAGCGTGTGAAGGAAATAAATAAAATTTTTCAAGAAAATTTACGTGATGTCTTGTTCCGTGGCGAGAAGCTGGATAACGATTTTGAGAAGATAGAGGAGGTATATGCTAGTGCAGATAATAGAGAATATTTCACAGAACAAGATCTGTTCGAAAGTTTTACATATGACTTGGTTAATCTGGCAAGAGCAAAAATATCAGAAAGAATGGAAAAAGAGTCAGCAGCTGGTCATACCGGATCTGTAGATATTGCATCAGAAATAGAAGATGCTATCGTGGGTTGGGAAAAAGAACACGAAATACACGGAACCAATGCATATGTGGATGAAATAGGCGAGACAGCTCATCTTTATTATGAATACTATAGAGCAGAAAAATCAAAAAGAGACGAAAGTATAATTAGAAAAATGCACAAAAGTATAGCAACATTAGCAGAAAAAGTAAAAAGTTCAAATCCAGATTTAGACCTAGTAAAGAATACCGTTCAAAAAGTCAGGAATTCCGGCATTAACGCCATTATCCATGGGCACTCACCTCACACCAAACCAAGATATTATGATGAAAACGATTTTGTGATTGTATCGCCTCATACTCGTTTTGACGATTCTTTTTATCTCTTTAGCCCTGCCAAAAAAGGAACCTCTATTATCCGAAAAAACGGTAAAATTGATTTAATCGGCAAGGAATTCCGAGAACAAGCTCCTCCTGCCGCCCCTAAAACCCCGGCGAAGCGCGTCCCAGCCGCGCCAAAGGCTGTTCCTGCAGCTGCAGTTTCTGCCCCAGCCGGGCCGGAAGCCACTCCGACGGCTGAAGTGATTGAGCCACCCAAGCAAGAAGCGGCGAAAACGCATGTTGATATACTGCGGGAACACTCCGAGAAGATATATCAAATGGTGGTCAATGCCAAAGGTTTTGATAGATTGCATCCGGACACACAGGAAAGTTTGTTGGATGCTTTCTATGAGACACTAGTTATGCAGCATCAGATCACGCCTGATTTGGAAACATTCATGGAAAAGCAGGGCGGGTTGCAATTGGATATTCAAGCCACCGAGGACCAATTAAAAGAACCAGAAAATCTCATCTTTTATTACCCTGATATTGATAAAGATAATAAGAGGGATAAAGGAGACACACTAATCGCGCCGGTTGTGTATGACCCCAAAAAAAGCAAACGGGCCCGTTCCAGAGGATATGAATCCAACAACCAAATTTTTGGTAGTTATGGCGCTGGTCCAAAGACTTTTCTTGAAAATCAAAACATACTAAAAGATGTTCCACGTTCCATACTCACGCGTGGACAAAAAGATAAACTAGCCGAGCGCTATCCGGTGTTCTTTTCGAATAAGTTATCGCGCATGGACGGCTGGCAGGAGTTAAATCAGGAAACACAAGACAATGTGTCGGATTCATTTTTGAGGTATTTTGATTTGCATCCGGAACGGGTTCCGGGCATCAGCGCGAATGATGTGCTGTATTCAATTGAAATCAGCGATGAGGACAGGGACAAGATGAAAAAAGGCGCTCCAATGCTTATAGGTGAGATATATCGGAGAACAGGAGTGAATAAGAATACAATCGTCCTAAAACTGTCCAGCCGCCCGCGTTCGCATTCTTCAGTACGAAGCATACTTTAACCTCTGTAACATAAGGGAGCTGGTTTAAAAAGAGAAGCGGGATTGGCGTTTGCCAATCCCGCTGTGGTTAGAGTAAGAGCTAGAGGAGTTGTGCGCATTTGGGGCAGATAACGGCCGAAGCATGCGCCGTAAACCCGCATGCGCATGTGCGCAGGTTATCGGCGAAATCCTCCAGCATCTTGGTCGGGAATGGCCGCTTTTCCTTGCCTTTCAGGCACCGGTCCAGATAGAACCGAAGTTTCGGGCCAAGCGCTTGCACCGCCGAACCGCTTATAAAGCCCAATCGAACCGCAACAGCGCTATTGGCGGTGAGGTTCTTAAGAATCCGTTTCTCCTTGTTCTTGATTGCTTCATGCTTTCCCCACTGGTAGGGGTCGTGCTTGGTCAACACCCACCAGCAGATGCAGGCAAATGCCCACCAGTCATGATCTGGCGTAAAATGGGGCCAGGGCTTTCCTTCCTTGTCCGCCTGGATGATGTCCGGGTGGTATATAACGCCCCTGTCAAGCACATGTGAGGAATACTCAATCCCCAGGTCCGGCCTGTGGATGCTCCAGCTGTCCACATCAATGACTCTAACTTGAAATTCAACTGTGCTGTGTTCAATAGAGGCATCGGGTGGATCAAAATATCTTAAGGGTATGTGCTTAAACAGCACATTGCTTGGGTTAAGGTCTCCAATGACAAACCCCTGACCATGGATTGTGCGTATTGCCCGGCTCAAAGCCGCCAAGAGCAAGCCGGCAGCCCTTAGATCCACTTCTGTAGATTCACTGCCTTCTACTGTTGTGAGTTCGTGAAAGCCGTGCCAGCTGCGCAGCTCTTCCATGGTGTAGCCGATTGCCTTCTTGTTTTCGTCCCAGACCAACTCAAGAGGAACCGCGGCCGCGTGCTTGGCGCGCTCATATGGTTGAGCTGGATGCTCCAGCATCTTGGTGATTGCTTCCATCTGAACCGCAAAGTCTTCCGGCTTATTGATCACCTTGATGCACGTATTGATCATCTCGATGGGGAAGAGCCCGCTAAGATATACAGTTCCTTGACCGCCCTCTTTGTATGCTAGAGGCGCTAAGTCTATGCGAGTTTTTTGATCTCCGTTTCCAATCCAGACATACTTTGGCATTGCTCTCTCCTTTTTCGCCATGTGGCGGGTTAGATGAGGTTAAAGACAAAGTCAGGGTTGTATCGCGCTGGCAGGTCGTCGTCCCCGAGTTCCTTGGGAGGATTCCATTCGTACAACGGTTCGCGCCCCTCAAAGTTCAAGCTGATGGCATGGACACCGGGCAGAACCTGGTGGTCATGGTAATACGGATTGCGATATGCCCGCATCTGCCAGAAAGCGAGCGAGCAGATAGTAACCAGCTCGCCAAGCAGGACAGGCCGATTAGCTTCCAGTTCCCGCCATGCCGGTTCGCCCATTTTGGCGCGGTATTCAGCCAGATGATCCTTGTGGCGGAAGCGGAAACGAATCATCCAAAAGGACGTGCCGCGCATAGGGCCCTGCTTGGTCTGTATCCTTTCCTGTCTCCAGACACCAACCAGGACATAGTTGGTTTGCAGTAGATTGGCAGGCAGGCCGCGCAAATCAACCTTTTTACCGTGGAACACATCGTCGTCGGTCAGTTTTACGCCTGTGGGTTGTGTCGTGACGAACTGATGGCGAGCTTCGGCAACCTCTACTGTCTCTGGCGGCAGATCCTCCAAAAACTGGGGGATTGCTTCTTTGTTCATGAAACTGAACTGCAGACCGATTTCCCGGTCTTCCTGCATAATTTCACCCAGAGTTTTCATCCTCTGCTCCTTTGTTAAAGTGCGGCTATTCCAAAGCAGTGTGCCTTGGAATAGTGGGACATGCTTCTGCAATGCCTTTCCAATAGCATGATTTACTTCCTGTTGCTGGAAAGATTTTGCAAAAAATGGTTGGCAGGCGGAGAAACAAGGTGTTTCTCCGCCTGCCGGTTGCGTTTTTCGCAGGCAGGCCGTTTACTGGCCGCCTGCCTTGCTGGAAAAGATCTGAAAGTAATGGCGGAATCTTGCCTGCCGCTCTTTCGGCGTGCCGTCCTTGGTTATCTCGTAGAACCCAAGACCATCAAACTGGGTGGCGGCGGCCATGTCATCAAACTGGGTCCTGGTGAGCCCGCCGTTGGCTTCGGTATTGAAGAAGCCGATTACCTTGCCGTTCTTGGGCTCGCGCCGCTTTTTGGGGTCAGGGTTATCTATGTCAATCAAACCCATGAGATCCGTGGCGCGTTCCTTGCCGATGCTGTCCAAGGCCTGCACCACAGACCCCGGTTCCTTGGGCTCTTCGTTGTTGGCGCCGTCGGTCAGCACGATGATTTTGCCTTTTGGGGATGCTCCCTCTCCATCCTCGTACATGCGCTCAATGCCGGCCGCGGTCCAGAGGATGCCGGCCCTCATTGCGGCGTACAGGGCAGTGGTTCCGCCAAGTCCGGGCTGGTTCAGCATTTCCCTCTTGAGCGGAGCGCTTCCCAGCTCCTTCAGGGTCTTGAAACCCCGCCAGGCCGGCACCAGCTCGTTGGAGAAGAGCAGGCATCCCAGGCGCATGGGGCCCTTGTACCGTTCCGCCGCTTTCTGCAGGGACGGAATCATGATGGTGTTGAAGCAATCAACCAGCTCGTCGTAGTACTCGGCCATGGAGCCGGAGATGTCCAGGATGACATCAAAGATGATCGGCTGGCTTGATTCAGAGGGCTGCGGCGGGGTGGCCCTCATTTCCGGATCAGCCTTGATCCGTTCCTGCCACTCCGCGTAGGTCTCAATGATCATTGTCTTCCTAATGATTTTGGAACCGGACATGATTGTACTCCTTTTTGGCTGTGTTCCGAGTGGAAGTGTAATGCAAGGTTTTGTTGCACTGCTGTTTTAAGGCGAACCGCGTCTCCGTATATTCACCCCCTTTCTTTTTAGCTTCGGCTTACCGCAAGAGCCACAGCCGTAATATCGTCATGATTTTCCGGTATTTCCGGCAAATCCACCAGCTCTTGAACCAATCTCTCCGGATCATCGCCCCATTGCGCGACCACTCTTCTGATGGCTGTTTTCTGTATCCGTTTGAATCCATCAGAAGCAATGGCAAAGACATTGATTGCA
>PCVT01000037.1:1615-1762 GCA_002787075.1 Parcubacteria group bacterium CG11_big_fil_rev_8_21_14_0_20_41_14 | reverse complement strand
GATCTTGAAATATTCATCAAGTTTTTCGTCCCATTGCTGTTCCGGATGCGCAGTGAGGATTTCGCATGGGTAGGTGCCATCATACGGGTTGAATCGCCAGTCGCTGTTATGCAGTTCAAACCCATCGCCCGAGGTAACGAGTACCAG
>PCVT01000037.1:0-1571 GCA_002787075.1 Parcubacteria group bacterium CG11_big_fil_rev_8_21_14_0_20_41_14 | reverse complement strand
CATTGCAATACCCGCCGCACGATCCTCTGACCCATTTTGAGCGCTGATACTGTGGTCGGTAATCTCGCATACCGGCAAGGACATTAAGCGCGGTTTTGCGCCCCAGGCTCTCGCCTCGCAATCCTTGCACATATACGGTTTCTGCCTGTTTGGCAAACTCTCTTACCAGCCAATGGGCGCCCAATTCCGGCTGGTAGTGGAAATCGCCGCTTCCGGTACAACCGTCTGACAAAGCGCCGATATGAATCTCTCTGCCTTCGTGTTCAAATACATGAACAAAACAGTCGTCTTGCGCCGCGTGCTCTGTGCTGAACCGGCACGATCCATGTACCTCAATGGCGCTTTTCATCGCGATTTACCTCTTTCTTCCTTTCTCCTTTGTCAAAGAACGCTGATAACCATTTATCCCAACCACGCGCTTTGCGCGGCTGCTAATCGGTCATCTTGGGATTTCCAAGGATTATACTGCCTTAGACGCCCTTAAGATAACTAGAAGACATATAATTAACGTATGCTTAATAAACACTATACCTTACCATATCGCAAAAAAAAGTCAAATTTTCATATTCGCCCATATTTATAACAAAAAAGCCGGGCAGATTGCTCTACCCGGCTAAATTTTTAATAAAGATCATGCCTCCTCTCTTATACCCCGAAAAGCCGTTCCCAAAAACTCTTTGGCTTTGGTCGGGGAATGGATTTTAATATCTTCTTCCGCAAATTCTTGCCAGAGATGAATCCTTTGCACAACATTTTATAGCAGCCACCGCATACCAAGAGATTATTCCATCTTTTTAAATTTTCTCTGGTTTTGCGTTTGCACATTTGGCAGTGCGCAACCTTTGGCCTGCGCTGGTTGTTGTTCCTGCGTTGCTTGCGTCCGCGATAGCGGCTTCCTCTTTGTACCATTATGTCGCGCCTTTCTTTCAGCTCGGCCAGGTGTTTCTGGAAGAATGTCCGACGATTTTGTCTTTCCTCCAGTAGAACTTTGATCCCTTGGGCACGCTGTGCCAGAAGGAATACCAGCCCTCTTTCAGATTTTTGAGTACGTCGTCCGCGGTCACCCAGCGCGAATCCGGATTGCGGCGATTGGTGAATATCTTCCGCCTAATCCGTGATACTTTATTCGGCCTTTTTCCGCGTTGCTTTTGGCGGTTGTTAGTTGTTCGCCGGTTGCTCCGCGAACGCCGATTTCTTCTACTGCGGCTCATATTGGTCCCTTTCTTTTCTTGGGCTCAAACGCGCCGCAGGGCATTTTTGGCCGCCTGCAACCGAGCCAGTTTTTTCTGAAGCCCGCGGCATTTGTAATTCGCGTAGCCGGCGTCAGACATGGACTGACTGATCCGCCTTTTAGTGGCGGCGATTTGGCTATTCAAATTTCTGATAGCCTGATTCATCCCATGATTTCTTTTCATGGATTCTCCTTTGGTTTATTGGAAATTATTCTTCGGAAATAATTGCCAATTGTTTTTTAAGGAGCACCCAGACCCAACTTTTTTCCGCTTAATTGCCAGCTCCGAAGGCGATGGCGAGGGATATAAAAAGTTAGCGGTCCGGGTATAGTTGCCAAA
>PCVT01000216.1 GCA_002787075.1 Parcubacteria group bacterium CG11_big_fil_rev_8_21_14_0_20_41_14 | reverse complement strand
ATAACTGGATACCTCCTTATAGGCCTTATTATATCGCAGAATTTATCTTATTTGGGCTTAAAAAGTGGTCCAGTTTTTCCCGAGCATTATACCTTGTATCAGAACCAAATTCATCAAATAATGCCAATAGCTCATCTAACGCAGAAGAGTTTATAGACTTAATATTTTTTAAAGACTCAGCATCTATCATAACTACGACTAAGCTATACGTAGCAATTTGAAATGGGATAATAATACTAACCAAAGGCAAAACCATATCCAGAATATCCTTATTTTTGTCACCAAAAATGAAAGATAAAAGATAGGCCAAAAAGAAGTACAAAATGAATCTAATTAGAATTTTCATCTTTGTGTCCATCCTTTTTGAGAGTATATTTATCCTTAAGCTCTTCTGTAATCTCTATTATCTTTTCTGATTTTAGATACTTTACATCATCAAACTTTTCATCTATTTGAATATACCTGTATTTTTTCCTTAGATTAAATCTACGTCTTCCTCGACTTTTTTTATCTTTTTTAAAACCAGTGATTTTAAGATTCCCTCCTCCATTATCTATCTGGTCGGCAATTGAAGCGATTAGTTTATCGCTAGAGTTTAATTTAACCTGTCCATCTTCATTCATTATGCCTATAGAAAATTCTGTTCCATTGGTTTCTTCCCTTAGCTTTCTTATAAACTTTTCTGCTTGTTCGAAAGTGCTTCCAAATAAATTTGGAGCTATAAGTTCAATTTTCAAAGAATATATCGCCTCGAACTCTTCTATAGATTTCCAGAATGTACCGCGTTCTTTAATTAACTCCCATTTAGCCACTAATCCTTTTGTGAATAATACTGAATTTAAAGAGCCCAGTGGTTTGAATCCAGAAAATGTTTCCACTGCCTATGATATCGCGAAATTGCTTTCATTAGCAGGCAAGAATGAAACTATACGGGAAATCGCTGGTATGCATCGCTCTATGATTCAAGTATATCCATCTAATATCAGGCGCACTGTGCTTACAACAAATCATCTTCTTGGCACGATTGTGTTTGTCTCGTTTGGTAAGACAGGATATCTAGATGAGGCAATGTATAATCTGGCAACCTCAGTGTCTTTGCCAAATGGGAATGAAGTATATATTGTAACTTTGGGTTCCCAAACAAATGAGGAAAGAGTGCAGGATGCCAAGAATTTGGCTGTGTGGGCGCAGAGGACATATCAATGGAATAATTAATTATGCAAAATCCACTTATAATCGCGAATTGGAAAATGAAGCTATTGCCTAGCCAGAGTTTGGATTTGGCTAGAAAATTAAAAAAAGCATCAAGCAAATACGCTGGCGCTGAAGTGGTGGTGTGTCCTTCGTTTACAGAAATCGCGCAAGTAGGGGAAATTATAAAAGATACAAATATTAAGCTCGGAGCCCAAGATTGCTTTTGGGAGGAGCAAGGCGCTTTCACTGGCGAGGTTTCGCCTAAATCGCTTTTGGATTATGGGGTGGAATATATTTTAGTTGGACATTCAGAGCGCAGGCAGAATTTATCAGAGACCGGAGATATGATCCATAAAAAAGTCCGATTGCTGTTTACTTTGGATATTACTCCAGTTTTATGCATTGGTGAGACATTTGAAGAAAGGCAAGATGGGCTTAAGGATGTAGTTTTGACTCGCCAACTGCATAACGCTTTGAATGGATTATGGCTGAATAAAGGGGATAAGCTAGTAATCGCGTATGAGCCAGTATGGGTGATTGGATCTGGACAAGATGTTGATCCAGAAGAAATAGGGCATACGCATCAAATTATTAATCAGGTTTTGTACGATATATTCGAGAACAGTGTTGTGAAAGATCAGATTAAAGTAATTTATGGAGGAAGCGTTGATCCTGAAAATGTTGGTGCATACATTTCTAAAGCATCTGTTCAGGGCGCTCTTGTTGGCACTGCGTCTTTGGACGCGACTCAATTCAGCGCTATTGTGGTGCAGGCTAAAAAATCATAATTATGTCAACTATTATTCCGTTAATCATCATCATTCTCTGTTTGGGCGCGATTCTTTTTATTGCTTCGCGTCATTTTAAGAAAGCAGCTTCATTGGACTTGTCTCAGATTCCTGAAGAAAGGCAAGCAGTTCTTAAAAAATCAATTCTTGAAAATCGGCTTTTAGGAAAAGTTGATGCTTTATTCAAGCTTCTGAATAGAGCTTTACAGCCAGCGCAGAAAATTTCTTATTCTTTGTTTGGGAAAGGGCTTGAGCGCGTTAAAAATCTTGAGAAAAAATACCGCTTTACTGGGGGCTTGCCTGATTCAAACAAGAAAGCTAGAACCAAGTTCAAGGAATTAGTTAATGAAGGCGCAAAGCTTTTGGAAAGCGCGCAATTGCGCCAGGCAGAATCGAAATTTTTATCAGCTATTAAAATAAATCCTGAAGATGCTGAAGCTTACCTTGGGCTTGGATCAGTTTATTTGAAAATGGAAGAATATGATCAATCAGCTGAAACGTTTGAGCATGTTATTAAAAATTGGCCTCAAGAGGACAAAGCATTTGCCAAGCTTGCTGAATTGGAGCAAAGCAAGGGCAATTGGGATGTCGCGAAAGATAATCTCTTGCACGCGCTTTCTATTAATAATGAAATTGTTGAGTATCACATGGATTTGGCTGATGTATATCTGCGATTGCAGGATAATGAAAAAGCAACTTCTTCTTTGCAAAAGGCGCAGAATCTTGAGCCGAATAATCCTAAAATACTTGACCAATTATTCTTGGTTAGTGTATTATTGTCAAACAAACCTTTGGCTGAGGAAGTGCTTATGAAGATTCAAAAGCAGAATCCAGATCATGGCCGGCTAAAGGAGTTTGAGAAGAAAGTAAAACAAATGAAGTAAGCCGAGATAGCTCAGCTGGCCAGAGCAACTCCATGGTAAGGAGTAGGCCCCGGGTTCGAATCCCGGTCTCGGCTCCATAAATATAGCTTGTTGTTTTTTTTGATATACTTGATTTTTTATCGGTATTTTGTTATATTATTTTGGTAAGGGTCTGTAGCGAAGCGGTCAAACGCGCCTGACTGTAAATCAGGTGGCCTTGTGCCTTCGGGGGTTCGAATCCCTCCGGGCCCACCAAAAAACGCCCACTTTTAAGTGCGCGTTTTTTGATTGTGCAAAACTCGCTTGACAAAAATATTATTTATGATATTGTTTTTGTAGTATGAAATTATCAAATAAGAACCTCATTACACTTAACACAGGATGATTCCGAGGTTTTTGTTTTGATA
>PCVT01000015.1 GCA_002787075.1 Parcubacteria group bacterium CG11_big_fil_rev_8_21_14_0_20_41_14 | reverse complement strand
GTGGTACGAACAGAAAGCGCGCATATCGAGAGTTGCTACAAATGCTTATTTGGAGGCAAACGCGTAAGTCCTAAATATATGAAAATCACTTTCTACGGAGCCGCGCAAAACGTAACCGGTTCAAAACATCTTATAGAAACAGAGGCAGGATTCCGCCTGCTTTTGGATTGTGGATTCCATCAAGGACATCGCAAAGAAGCGGAAAAGCTTAATAGAGATTTTCCAATAGACGCAAAAGAAGTTGACGCGGTCATCTTATCCCACGCGCATCTGGACCATTGCGGATTGCTTCCAGTTTTAATCAAACAAGGATACAAAGGAAAAATCTACGCCACACCATCAACAGCTGATGTGGCGCATTTTATGCTTGAAGATAGCGCCAATATCCAGGAACATGATGCTGAATATCTGAATCGGCACTTGAAAAAAGGCGAACACCAAATTGAGCCACTCTATACAATGGAAGACGCGGAGCAAACCATGAAGCAGTTTGAACGGGTGCAGTATTTTAAACTTGGTAGAGATTGGACAGATATTGCTCCAAATGTCAGATTTAAATTCTATGACGCAGGCCATATTTTAGGGTCCGCGGTTATTGTGGTTCAGATAAAAGAAAATGGCTCCACAAAAACTATCGCGTTTACTGGTGATTTAGGCCGAAAGAACGCGCCAATCCTTTGCGACCCTGAATATATTCAAGAAGACGTGGACATCCTATTGTCAGAATCAACCTATGGGGATCGTGTTCATGAACCATTTGAGAGAACAGAAGCATTTATACAGGATATTATAGAGCGCACAATAAAGCATCAGGCAAAAGTAATTGTGCCTGCGTTCGCTTTGGGAAGGACACAGGAGCTTATTTATCTTCTGCATAAATTATTCAACATTCAGGGATTTCCAAAAATTCCCATTGTTCTGGATAGCCCTTTAGCCACAAGAGTGACAGAAGTTTTTAAAAAGCACCGCAATGTGTTTGATTCTCAAAGCTGGAAAGATTTTGATCCAAAAAAAGATTTGCCTTTGGTGTTTGATCATTTAACATTTACTGAAGGAGTGCAAGATTCAATTGCTTTGAACAGCGCTATTGGGCCTATGATGATAATATCAGCCAGCGGTATGATGGAAGCAGGCAGAGTTTTACATCATCTTAAAAACAATATTGAAAATCCGAATAACACAATTTTGATTACCGGGTTTCAGGCGGAAAATACATTAGGCAGAAGGATTCAGGATGGCGTAAAATCAATCCGGATTTTCAATCGTGAGTACCGAGTGCGCGCGCAAGTCGTTACCGCGCCTGCTCTTTCCGCGCATGCTGATCAGAAAGAATTGCTGGATTATATTGCAAACACAAAAGGTCTAAAAAAATTATTTTTAGTGCATGGAGAGCAGGGGATTATTAATATGTTTGCTGAATTGGTCCGTGGCCAAAATCCAAATTTAGATATTCAAATTCCAGAAAGAGGGCAGGAGTTTGAGATATAATGCAACCTTTTCAAACAAGGCGCGTTATAGTATAATAGCGCTTGTTTTTAGTATGACAAAAACCGAAGAAAAAGAGATTATCAAGAAAGCAAAGAAAAGCCCAGACGCGTTTGGCGCCATATTTGAACAATATTATGAGCCGATTTTTGGATATGTTCTCAAACGAACTGGTAATGTGCACAGCGCGCAAGATATTGTATCTGAAACATTTTTTAAAGCATTGGATCGCTTGTGGCAGTTCAGATGGCAAGGAGTTTCAATTTCTTCGTGGCTCTACCGCATTGCCACAAATGAAATTAATCAATATTATCGCAAACGAAAAAAAGCTCATATATCAATTGAGGAACTTATTGAAAAAAGCGGAATAGAACTTCAGGACGAGCATGATTTGATAGACGAGATATCGCGTCAAGAAGAAGAGCTTGAGCGCGCGCATCAGTGGCGCAAAGCGCGCAAGTACATATCAGAATTAGATAAAAAATATCAGGAAGTATTGTCTTTGCGATTTTTTGAGGAAAAAAAGATAAACGAGATATCAGAAATTCTAAATAAGAAAGAGGGAACTGTGAAATCTTTGCTCTCAAGAGGTGTGGCGCAGTTGCGCGGAAAAATGTCTAAAACGCAACCAAATAGTCAGTCGCGCATTCTAGATACCAGAGGCGCGACTAGTCCCGCGTCTGAAAAATCATAAACATATGAACCACCAAGGCGAACAAATAAATATTATTCTGCCCAATATGGCAGAAATGAAAGCGCATAAGCGCCGGCTTAAAATCGCGCTTTTAGAGCACCAGGAGCGTCTTTCATGGGCTCATATGTTTTCTAGATTTATTATTGATTTAAAAAATAATATGACATTAGGCAAAAAAAGCACAGCTTTAGCCACAGTGGCAGTGTTCGCGCTTATTATCGGCGCCGGCATTATTGGCCCAACCGCCAGCGATGTAGCGCAGGCAGAAGCAGTGAACACGGTCAAACGCGCGTTCGCGCATTTTACTAATCTTACAGATGAAGAAAAATCAAATCTTCAGGAACGGTTCCAAGATAGAGTTCATTTTAAGGAGCAAGGTGAACAAATGTTCCATGGAATGGACGAATTAACCCAGGAAGATAGAGAAGCTAAGCACGAGGAAATGAAAGCATCATTGCTTGATTCTTTGGCAGAAGCTCAGGTTGCGGATGATCTGCAAGTAATCAGCGCTGATGAAATGCCACAACAAGGATTTCTTGGCAAAGCAGGCAGAGCGTTTGGATTCAAAATGATGCGCCCGAATTCAGACAATTTGGAAAATCTTCCAGAAGAAATTCAAGATAGAATTAAAGAGCATGAAGAAATGCACGAAGACATGGAGCCAGTAAAATTCCTTACATACACGAATAAAGAAGCTCAGGTTGTCACCTTGGGTATAAACGCGAATGATGAGCCAGTCATGAAATTCGTTGAAGGCGAGATGTCCATGATGGGCCCGGGCGGGCCTAATGGTCAAAAAGGAGGCATGATGCGCGGATTATGGAAAAATGCGCAGGATTCTAATTAAAGCATTGATGCGATTGATAACTACAGCGCAAAAAGCCGATTATCCTAAGTTATGTGCGGATATATCCGGCTTTTTGTTTTTTAAAAAATATGCTAATATAAATATATTATGAACTCACAATTCCTTTTGTTTATATGGTCAATTTTAGCTATTTTACTCATTTCAATAATGATTGCTTCTGTTCTTGTAGTTAAAAAAAAATGCAAACATAGATTTGATTACCAGGGATTTTTTATTATTGGAATTATTTGGGTTTTAGTATCAATATTTTTTATTCTTGCTGATAAAGCCTGGTTAATTTTTTTTATAATAGGAATGGTGTTTATGATAATTGGGATTGTTAATAAAGATAAGTGGAATAACAATCAAAAAATAATAAAATAAATTTATGATAAAAAAGGTAATTATAGGAATCATAATTCTGATGATTGGAGGCATGGTTTTATGGTTTTTAAAATTCAGAACCACTCAAGGCCCGGAATATGTTACCGAAACCGCGCAAATCGGGACATTGACCCAGAGCGTTGAGGCAACTGGAAAAGTTGAATCAATGCAAAGGATTGATTTGAATTTCAAAGCAGGAGGCAGAATTGAGCAGATGAACGTGAAAGTAGGCGACAAAGTACGATCAGGCCAGGTTTTGGCACGGTTAGATTCTCGTGCCTTGATGAGCCGCATTTCTGACGCACAGGCAGAGGTGGATAAGCAAAAAGCAGATTATGAAAAATTGGTTGCTGGAGCGTCTGATACTGACATCAAAGTTACCGAAGATACAGTCGCGCAAAAACAGCAAGATGTCGCGTCAGCTGAAAATTCTTTAGTTAATCTTCGCGCAAAAAGAAAAACAGAACTAGACAATTTAAAAGAAAAAGCAATTACTGTTTTAAAAAATGAAGTTCTAGTTTGCCAGTTGGCTATTGAAGTTATAAATAATACCTTAGATGATCCTAGCGCGAATAATTCTTACGCGTATATTAGTACTGACAAGCAAAAAGCACAATTAAGCAAGAATAGCGCTAATATAGAAATAAGCGCGGTTGAGAGTTCTTCTGGAGAATTGAGCGTGATTTCCGGCGACACTGATATTTTATCTAACTTGGATGATGGAAAATTAATGCTTGACTCTGTTAAAACAGCTTTGACTGATACTATGTCAGTTTTAAATAACGCGAACACAACATATAGTTTTCTTGAATCAGATCTTGATACTTTAAAATCCAGCATTCAGGCCCAGCAGGCCACTATTAACACATCCCGCACTAATATTGTGGCTGCCAAGACAAATTGGACCGACAAAATCGCTTATTATAACGATCAAATCGCGGCCGCGGAGGACTCGGTTTCGCAAGCCGAAAGCGCTTTAACTGTGGCGCAATCTCAGCTTGATTTGAAAAAGTCGCCCCCGCGCAAGTTTGAAATTGACGCTCAGAACGCGCGCGTGGCACAGGCCCAAGCAAGCTTGTCTTTGGCTTTAGCTAATATGGAAGAATCAATTATTCGCGCGCCTTTAGTTGGCACTATCACGAAAAAATATTATGAAGCCGGGGAGCAGACCTCTTTATCAAGCCCGGTTTTGGAAATGATTGGAGAGGCGACTCTGGAAATTGAGGTTGATATTCCGGAGAGCGATATTTCTAAAATAATAATCGGACAAGAGACTAAAATTACTTTAGACGCGTTTGGGGATGAAAGAGAATATACTGGCTCTGTTACTTTTGTTGACCCTGCGGAAACATTGATTTCTGATGTGGTGTATTATAGGGTCAAGGCCGCGTTTAGCGATTCCGGGCAGGTAAAGCCAGGCATGACCGCGAACGTGACTATTATTACTGACATGAAGGAAAATGCTTTATATGTGCCAGTTCGAGCTGTAAAGTCGCGTAATGGGGACAAATATATTGAAGTTTTGGAGAATGGGCTTGTTGTTGAAAAAATTATCACTCTTGGCTTGCGCGGAGATGAGGGTATTGAAATTTTGAGCGGGCTTGAAGAGGGTGATGAAGTGATTACATTTGTGAAAGAAAAATGATACTCATAGACATCAAAAATTTACACAAAGAATTTGTTACTGATGAGATAGTGACAAAAGTTTTGCATGGCATTGATCTGGAAATAAAATCTGGCGAGTTTGTGGCGATTATGGGGCCAAGCGGTTCTGGTAAATCCACGCTCATGCATATTTTGAGTTTTTTAGATAGGCCAACATCTGGAGATTTCAAGTTCAAGGACCATAATGTTACCGAGTTTGACGATATCAAGCTCGCGCATCTGCGAAACAGCGAGGTTGGTTTTGTGTTCCAGCAGTTTAATTTGCTTCCTAGAACGTCTGTTTTTGATAATGTGAAGCTTCCTTTGACTTATAGCAAGAAAGTATTAGAGCGAAAAAAATCAGATTTGGTTGATGACGCGATTAAAGCAGTTGGGCTTGATCATCGCAAAAATAATCTTTCAAATCAATTATCAGGAGGCGAAAAACAGCGCGTTGCTATTGCGCGCGCTTTAGTGAATGATCCTGACGTGATTTTCGCGGATGAGCCAACCGGGAATCTTGACTCAAAATCCGGAGCTCAAGTAATGGAAATTCTTGAGAAACTTTCCGAGCGCGGAAAAACTATTATCCTTGTGACGCATGAATTATATACTGCCGAATACGCGGAGCGGATTATCAAGCTCAAGGATGGGGTGATTGTGTCTGATTCAAAGGAGCATAAGCGGCGGAAGCGGGGGTTGAAGAAGTAAAATTCCCTCTCCTGTATTCGGGAGAGGGTTAGGGTGAGGGTCTTTAGCACGCGATGCGTTGGCTTTTTTGCTTCTTCTTCGTTTTTGTTTTATAGCGTCTTTGTTTTTCACCAATCACGATATTATTATCTGAGACGATATCAGCATAGAAAAATTTATGTAATTTTTTATCAAATGTTTTAAAATCCTCGGCTGAATGTTCCCGCGCGAATATTATATTAAAGGCATCTTGCAACTCAATTGGCTGGTTTTTAAATAACTTAATTGCTTTTTCCAGTTGTGGCCCTTTATCAAATTCAATGAATTTCATTTGCAGGACACTATTAAGAATGGCAATAATTTCATTTTTTTCTTTTTTATAAAAGCTTTTGAGAACCCAATAAAGCTCAAAGAAAACCAGTACAGACGTACATAATTTAATGTTTCGTTCTGCGGCTTCCCGAAATACTTGTTTGGCTGTTTTGTACTCTGTTTCTATGTCATTAAGCAAAAAGCGCAAAAAATAATTTGTATCAATAAATATCATGCTCGGTTTTTAAAATATTCCTGTTTTGCTTTTTTTATCAACTCATCAAGATTTTTTATATGCTTTAAATTTTTTGGAATTTTAACTGAACCTCCCAAGCGGTCAATAAGCTGCATCATGGGTTCAGCAGTCATTTTTCCGTTTTCGTGAGAAACAATGACTTTGTCGCCATCTTGCAGGTCTAGCGCTTTGAAAATTGCCACTGGGATAGTAAATTGTCTTTTTTGGGATATTGTTGCTGTTTGATTCATAATAATTTTATTATAGCAAACAAGGAAAAGATGTCAATAACAAGGAAATTATAATAGATGTAAGGATATTTAGCAATAGAAGTAATTTATTGCTCCCTCAATGCCTCCACTGGTTCCATTTCAGCGGCTTTTTTGGCTGGGTAGAGTCCGAAGATAAGGCCAGTTGCGGAGGAGAATGTCACCCCCAAAATCACGCCACCCATGGAAAAACTATAGCCCCAGTTCAAGCCAGCCGCGTTCGCGCCATACATAGCAAGTAAGCTTATAAGCTCGCCTAATATAATCCCGATAATGCCGCCAAGCACAGTCAAAAATATCGCCTCCCACAAAAATTGGTACATAATATTTGAATTCGTGGCGCCAACTGCCTTGCGCAAGCCGATTTCATAAGTCCGCTCTGCCACAGATACATACATAATATTCATAATCCCAACGCCTCCAACCAAAAGGGAAATGCCAGCAATCGCGGCAAGCAAAAGCGTAATGCCACCAGTAATTGTGTCAATCATGCCCATTGCCTCTTCCATTGTCGTTACCGCGAAATCATCCTTGTTCGGATCAGTAATTTCATGCTGGTCGCGCATTATGTCAGTCACGTCTCTTGCCGTGAGTTCTGCTTGGCTAGTGTCCTTCATAAAAGCAATTAAGAACTGGATATGATTAACTCCAAGAACTTGCTTTTGAATTGTTTTGACTGGAATAAATGTCGCATTATCCAAGTCCATGAAAAAGGTACTGCCTTGCTGTTCTAGCACCCCTATTACGTGGAAAGATTTATTCCCGACTTTTACGCGATTATCCAGAGAGCTTCGCGAATCTCCGAATAATTTTTTCGCCAGCTCATATCCAATTACAGCAACCTTGGCTTGTGATTCATTTTCCGCGTCATCAAAAGGCCGGCCAAATTCAATATCTGCTTCATATAAATCAAAAAACGAAGGAGTCACGCCCCAGAGCATTGATGTCTTATTTTCCGAGCCAAATGTCACAATATCTTGCCCTAAAATACCAGCATAGTAGTCCGTGATATTTGGATGCTTGGCAACTGCTTTTGCGTCATCCAAAGTCAAAGTGGTTACGGAAATTCCTTGCGCTAATCCCATTGCATTATCAGAACCAGTTTTAGAAGTTGAAGGCACTTTTACTTCCACTTCAAGATAATCAGAACCAAACACAGAAACCTCATTCAGAATAAATCCTTTTATTCCTCCGCCAAGATTGATGACGATTATAATGGATACCACTCCTACAAGTAAACCGAGCACAGTTAAACCTGAACGCACTTTGTGGATTTTTATTGCTTTATACGCGATTTTGAGTGGAGTTAGTATTTGCATATTATTCGTAATGAAGCGCGACAACAGGGTCCAGTTTAGATGCCTTGCGCGCTGGATACCAGCCAAACATAATTCCAACTGCTGTGGACACAATCACGCCCATTAAAACAGAGGACATTGTTACCACATAATCCCAATCATATCCAAGATATCTTGCAGTCACCGCGATCATGGCGGAAAAGCTAGCCCCAATGATAATCCCAATAATTCCGCCAGCAAGAGTTAAAACAATTGATTCAATTAAAAATTGAGCTTGCACCAAATCAGGAGTAGCGCCAACTGCCTTGCGCAAGCCGATTTCTCTTGTCCTTTCACGAACCGCGATAAGCATTATATTCATAATTCCAATTCCGCCGACTAACAAAGATATCGCGGCAATGGCTGAGAGAAAGAAAGTCAAAGCATCAGTGACAGAGCCAAGAGCGTCCAATGCTTGTGCTGTTGCTTGAACAGTAAAATCATTTGATTTAGAGCCAGTAATTCCATGATTATCCCGCAAAATATCTTTAATCTGCGCCATTGCGAAATCAATATCATTTTCTGAATATGTTTTCGCTCGAATCATGCTTACATGGTTGATGCCAAGCAAAAGCTTTTGCGCTGTCGCGAGCGGAATAAACACTTGATTATCCTGATTCTGGAATGCTTCAACTCCTCGCTTTTCCATAACTCCGATTACGCGGAATGATTCTCTTTTTATCTTTACGCGCTGGCCAATGGGATCATCATCAACAAATAAATCTTTCCAAACTTGCCACCCAAGCACCACGACCCTATCCAATGCTTTGCTCGCGTCTTCATCAAAAAATTCTCCCATTAGAGTATTGGCGTCTTCCACGTTCACATAGTCCGCTGTTGTGCCAACATATGTGGCGTCTGTTTTTTTGTTTGAGAATTGGATTGTCTCAACTCCGCGGACATAGCTTGTTACTGCTTGAATTTCATTTAGCTTTGCAATGTCTTCAGCGTCTTCATTTTTCAGAGTTGTTATTACAATGCCGAAAACAGAAGCAGGCGGGCCTTCTTCGTCCGAGTATCCAGGAAGCACGCCAATAAGGTTTGACCCAGCTGAAGTGATTTGATTAAAAATTAAGGATTGCGCTCCTGCGCCGACCGACATAACAACAATTACGCTCGCGACTCCAATGATGATTCCAAGGGATGTCAAAAATGTGCGTCTGCGGTTCGTCTTAAGCACGATAAACGATTCTTTGATAAGGTCTAGGAAATTCATGCATGTATTGTACCATTTTTTTTCGGTTTTTAGAAAGCTTAGAAATACAAAGGTGAGACCTTTTGAAAAGGTCTCACCTTTTAATTGGTTTTTTAAACAAAATAAACGGCTAGTACCGAGGTGCTAGCCGTTTATTTTATAGGGTAGACGCATATGTTTTTATTTAGTATAGTAATATACTATGATTATAGCACATCGAGGATATAAAAAGAATCATCCAGAAAATACAATTCCTGCTTTTGAGGACGCTTTTTTGAATGGCGCTGATGCAATTGAAACTGATTTGAGAATCGGGCCAAGCGGAAAGATTATTGTGTCGCATAATCCAGTCAAAGATGATCATGGTTTGTTGATTTTGGAAGAATTATTTGAATATATTAATTCAAAAAACGCTTCATTTTTTTTGGAGCTGAAATCATCTAATCCTGAACTGCTGGGTCCAATCATCCGCAAAATTCATAATCATAATTTATGGGATAAAGTGCATTTAATCGGGTTTGCTTCTAGAATCAAAACCGCGATTTTAGTGCAGGATAAATTCCCTAAATTATTAGTGGATCAGATCATCCAATTGCCATATCTTGATTTAGTCCGAATGCGTTCGCCTAAAAAAAGCAATGCAGTATTTATTGGATGGCTTGAGGGCGTTGCATTGAGTGAGAGATTATTCAACGCGCTAATGAATGAAGATCGGGTGCAACGTTTGCGCGAATACTACGAATCCCACGGCTTTAATGTGTATGCTGGGGTGATTAATCATGAAAAAGGGATCCAGCTCTTTCGCAATGCTGGCATTCATGATATATTTACTGATGAAGTGGAAATGGCAAAGCATACTCTTGGCTCTGCTTCCATGAATTATATTCAGTAATTTTATAACAAAAATTATGCCTCAAGCACAAGCAACTATTTTAGGAGCCGGAGCTATTGGAACTGCCATGGCAACGGTTCTGCAGGAAAATAAATATAAAGTATCATTCTGGGATATTAATGAAGAAGTGATTGATTCAATTAATTTGTTTCACAAGAATTCGCGCGCGTTCCCGAATCTTGGGCTGGAGAAATCAATCCGAGCGTACAAGGATATTGGCAAATCAGTCGCGAGCGCGGATTTGGTAGTGTTCGCGGTTGCGAGCCGCGCGGTGCGCGAAGTAGCGGCAAGCGTAAAAGATCATCTGCCGCGCAATTGCATGATTGTTTCTTTGGCAAAGGGATTGGAAGACAGTACATTCAAAACCATGCCTCAAGTTCTGCGTGAAGAGCTTGGTGGAGATTTCAGTCATCAAATTGCCGTGCTTTCAGGGCCAATGCTTGCTGATCATCTTATAACTAAAAATCCGACTTGCGCAATGCTCGCGAGCGAAAAATCAAACACTTATATTAAACGGGCTAAGGAAGCTTTTGAAAATGATTGGTTCAAAATTATAGAAACGCGCGATGTGACTGGCGTGTGTTTGGGCGGGGTAGTGAAGAACGCTTTAGCTGTGTGCTCTGGCATTATGGATGGAATGGGTCTTTCTCCTAATACTAGGGCTTGGATTTTGACTGAAGGATTCAGGGAAATGGCGCGCCTTATTTGGAAAATGGGTGGGCAAGAGGAAACTGTGTATAGTGTTGCTGGATTTGGAGATTTTTTGGCAACCGCGTTTTCTGACTCCAGCCGCAACCATGAATTCGGTGAATTTATTGGCAAAGGGAAAACCGTAACTCGGGCTTTGCAAACAGTTAGAGAGACCGTGGAAGGCCTTGGCATTATTGAAGTTCTGCACAAGATTGCTTTAAAGGAGAAGTTGAATCTTCCTGTGCTTGCTTCTCTTTTTGATATTGTTATTCAAAAGAAAAAAGCAACAAAGGTTTTTGAAGAATTGGAAAGGAATTTGTAATAATGGTATAATAAATTATATGGAAAAAATACATTTTATTCAAGAAGCAAAGCGTTCAGTTCACTCTCTGATGTTTCATCTTGTCCTGCAGGGGGTGCTTATGATTGCTTTGGGCATTTTAGTGGTAATGCATCCACAGTTGATTATCCTGTTTTTCGCGTTTACCTTCATAATGATCGGGCTTGGCTCTTTGTGGGTAGCGTACAAAATCCGGCGCGTAACCAAGAAGTTTAATGTTATTAGCGAGTTATTCGGATAGCGCGTTTGCTATGGCCCGGATGTGTGATATAATAATATCCCATTGAGATTGGAGGTAGTATTTTTTTATGATTCAAGTGCAAAATCTAACAAAAAAGTATAATGAAACAAAAGCATTGGATAGCGTGAATTTTGAGGTGCGCGAGGGCGAGGTGCTGGGCTTTTTAGGGCCGAATGGAGCTGGAAAATCCACTGCAATGAAGATTATTACCGGTTTTATCGCGCCAACTCAGGGTACTGTCAAAGTTGGTGATTTAGATGTTGTGGATAACTCTTTTGAGATTCGCGAGAAAATCGGGTATTTGCCAGAAACCAATCCTTTATACACAGATATGAAAGTGCATGAATATCTGAAATTTGTGGCTCAGGCGCGCCAGATTCCAAAGCAAAATCGACAAGACGCGATAAAGCGCATGATAAAGGTCTGCGGATTAGATTCGGTTATTCACAAAACCATTGACGAGCTTTCAAAAGGATATCGCCAGCGTGTTGGTTTGGCTCAGGCCATGGTGCATGATCCTGATATTTTGATTATGGATGAACCAACTTCTGGTTTGGATCCGAACCAAATTGTTGAAATTCGCGATCTTATAAAAAAGATTGGAGAGAAAAAGACAGTCATCTTGTCCACGCACATTCTGCCGGAAGTTACAGCAACTTGTTCGCGCGTGATTATAATTAATAATGGCAAGATTGTGGCGCAAGGAACGAGCGATGAATTGACTTCAGCTAGAGCCGGTCAGGAAATAATATACGCGAAAATCCGCGGAGATAAAGAACGCGTTTCGTCTGTATTGTCTGAGTATAATCAAGTAAAAACAGTGAAGACGTTTTCTGGCGGGGAAACCGGGGTGCATGGATTTGGAATTGAAATTAGCGAAGGCGATGGCAGGGAACTGGTGTACCGCTGCGCAGTATCAAATAACTGGACTTTGCTTGAAATGTATAGGAAGCAGGAGAATTTGGAAGATGTGTTCCGCCGGCTTACAACCACAGAAGAATAAATATGAATTTAAAACCAATACAATCCAGCATAAACAACATAAAGCCCATATTTAAACGGGAATTTGTTAGTTTTTTTAATAGCCCGATTGCTTACATATTCGTGGCAGTGTTTTTGGTTGTGACAAACTGGCTCTTTTTTACGCGCTTTTTCCTAACTGGACAAGCAAACATGCGGGAATGGTTTGGATTAGTTCCTTGGCTTTTCCTTCTGCTTGCGCCAGCCATCACCATGCGTTCTTGGGCAGAAGAGAAGAAAAGCGGAACAGTGGAATTTTTGCTGACTCTTCCGATTCGGGATTGGGAAGTTGTGATTGCGAAATTTTTGTCGTCTTTGTCGTTTCTTGCGGTTGTGCTTATATTCAGTTTGACTATTCCAATCACAATTGGAAAATTAGGAGATATTGATTTTGGAGTGATAATCTCCGGTTATGTTGGAGCAATTTTAATGGGAGCCATGTATCTCTCTTTGGGGCTTTTGATTTCCTCATTCACAAAAAATCAGATTGTGTCATTTTTGATAAGCTTGTCTGTTTTATTCGCGATATTCATAATTGGATCAAATAATGTAATGTCTTTTTTGCAAGGTCCGCTCGCGTCAATTATGCAATTCCTTTCGTCCGCTACGCATTTTAATAGTATTGTAAAAGGTATTTTTGATTCAAGAGATATTATTTATTATTTGTCATTTACTGCTTTGTTTATTTATCTGAATATTCAAACAATCGGATCTAGGAATTGGAGATAATATGTTTAAGTCAAAGAAACAACTCAACCGCGCGAATGCGTTAATTGCTATAGTAGTAGTGATTATTTTGGTGTTTTTTGTGAACATCTTATCAACCCAGCTTTTTGGCAGATGGGATGTAACTGAAAATAAGGACTATAGCATCACAGATACCACCAAAGATGTTTTGCGCAATTTAGATGATGTCATCAATGTCAAAGCATACTTTACCGAAGAACTGCCCGGATATCTGTTGGTCAAAAATCAAGATGTCCGAGATATATTAGCAGAGTATGGAACAGTTTCTGACGGAAATGTCATAGTTACGTTTTTAGACCCGAGCAAAAACGCGGACATAGAGCAAGAAGCGCGCTCAATGGGAATTCCAACTTTGCAGTTTAATGTGGTGGAAAAAGATAAATATCAAGTGACAAATGGATATTTAGGCATCGCGATATTTTATGGGGACAACCGCGAGATTATTCCAATTGTGCAGGACACTTCATCATTGGAGTATGATTTAACAGCGGCGATTAGTAAAGTAGTGCGAGAGGAAATTCCGACTGTGGCGTTCTTAAGCGGACGAGGCGCATGGAGTAGAACTGCAGATATGGCGCAAGTTGATCAAGAATTGCAAAGGCAATATCGTGTAATTGATTTTGACATTACTTCTGGCCGGCTTGTTCCCGAAAATGTGAACACGCTTATTATACCTGGAATAAAAGAGCAATTAACTGAATGGGAGCAATATGTGATTGACCAATTCTTGATGCAAGGAGGAGATATTTTTGTTATGGCAGAAGGCGTTAGTATTAATCCAATTGATTTGACTGTTGAAAAGCAGAATACTGGAATAGATCAATTAGTGGCGCAGTATGGAGTGCGCTTGAATAAAAATTTGGCTTTGGATAGTTCCAATGAATTAGCCGCGTTCCGCACTGATCAAGTGCAGTTTTTCTCGCCATATCCGTTTTGGATAAAAGTGCCAAAACAAGGATTTAATCCAGAGTCCGGAATTGTGAACAAACTAGAGTCATTAGTTGTAACCTGGGGAAGCACTATTGAAATTTTAGAAGAAAAATTAACTGATAAGACAGAAAAGACAGATTTGGTCCGCACTACCGCGAATGGCTGGATTCAAGATGGTGATTGGCAATTGAATCCGCGATTGATTGAGGCGCCTGAAGAGGGATCTCAGTCATCATTAGTTCTTGGGACTATGCTTTCTGGCAAATTTGAATCTTTATTTGATAAAGACGCCTTGCCGAAGAAGGATGTTGCAGATGATGAAGGCATAGTGTCGCAAGCACCAATGTCTAGCCAGGAGCAGGATAAGTTTTTACCAGAGACAGAAGAAGGCAGGTTGATAGTTGTTGGGGACGCGGATTTTCCTTTGGATGTGAATTTGCAAAGATTCCAATCAAATGAAGTTTTCTTTTTGAACTTGGTTGATGCTTTAACAAGCGATGAGTCCTTGATAAATATCCGCTCCAAAGCAGTAACAGACCGGCCTTTGCCCAATGATTTGTCAGATAACGCGAAAAACTATATCCGCTGGCTCAACATCCTCGGCATTCCTGTTTTGTTTACTTTGTATGGGTTAGCGCGGTTTGGTAAGCGGAGGAAGAGTAGGAGTGTTATTTAGTCCATCGTAATTTTCAATTATATCGTCATCCTGAGCAATCTTAAATAGCACGTCATTCCGAGTAATGACAGATTGTTTTATGTCAATACCATTATCAAAATTCAAAAATGTAATAATTTT
>PCVT01000070.1:12719-14867 GCA_002787075.1 Parcubacteria group bacterium CG11_big_fil_rev_8_21_14_0_20_41_14 | reverse complement strand
TGGCGTATGACCATGGATTTGAGCATGGGCCGGTTGATTTTAACGAGAAAAATGTTGATCCCGCGTATATTTTGGATATCGCCAATTCAGGGCATTTTACTGGCGTTGTTCTGCAAAAGGGGCTGGCTGATAAATATTATGACAAAAAACAGTATCAGCCCACGGATTCGGCGGGCCAGGTACGGTTAATTATCAAAATGAATGGCAAAACTCCGTTTCACAAACACGAGGAGCCGCTCTCTTTGTCCAATTGTTCGGTCAAGGAAGCAGTTGAGCTAGGCGCGGCCGCGATTGGATACACAATTTATATCGGTTCAGAGCATGAGCAGACAATGATTGATGAGTTCGCGCAGATTGAAGAGGAAGCGCATCACAATAATCTCGCTGTGATTGGATGGATGTATCCAAGAGGCAAGAAAATTAAATCAGACACTGATAAAGATATTTTGGCGTACGCGGCGCGTCTTGGTCTTGAATTAAACGCTGACGCGGTGAAAGTAAAATATTCTGGTGATGTAGAAAGTTTCAAGTGGGTGGTGAAGTCAGCTGGAAAGACAAAGGTGTTCGTGGTAGGCGGAGACAAGCAGGATGATGAAGACGCGCTTATTAAAGAGACAAAAGATATTCTTGAAGCTGGTGCTGTTGGTTGGGCAATCGGCCGCAACATTTGGCAGGCCAAAGAGCCAATTAAAATCGCGGAGAGAATCGCGAAAGTTTTATATAACTAATAAGTGTCATTGCGAGGAGGTCTGTACTCAGACCGACGTGGCAATCCCGTGTTATTCTGAGATTGCTTCGGTCGCGAGTACACTCCTTCGCAATGACAATAAAAAAATATGCCAAAACCAATCGTATATATCGCGCGCAAAGTTCCAAAAAATGGGTTTGAAGATTTGTACAAGCATTGCACAGTCAAAATGCACACAAGCGAGAATCCGCCAACTAAAAAACAATTAATTTCATACGCGCGCTCCGCTGACGCGCTTATTGCTACTGTCACGGATTTTGTTGATAAGGATGTTTTGTCCGCGGGCAAGAATCTTAAAATCGTGGCAAACTACGCGATCGGATTTAATAATATTGATTTAAAAGCAACCAAAGCCGCGGACGTGTACGCGTCCCACACTCCAAGCCTGGTAGCGGCAAGCGCGGTAGCTCAGCACTCGTTCGCGTTGATCATGGCGTTGGCGCGCCGGCTTGGCGAGTCAGACCAGTTTATGCGCGAAGGAAAATACAAAGCCTGGAGCCCGACATTGTTTCTGGGCGATGACTTACGCGGTAAAACTTTGGGAATAGTTGGGGGTGGAAGAATCGGGTGCTCGCTTGGTGAAATCATTAAAGGTGCGTTTGATGTGGATGTTGTGTATTCTGACGTAGTGCGTAGCCCGCAGATAGAAAAAAGATGCAACGCAAAAAAAATGTCTTTGCCAGAATTATTAAATAAGTCAGATTATGTTTCTTTGCATGTGCCTTTGTTGCCATCCACAAAGCATCTTATTGGCGCAAAAGAACTCTCCCAGATGAAACCAAACGCGATTTTGATAAATACTTCAAGGGGCCCTGTGATTGATGAAAAAGCGCTTGTGCGCGCTTTGAAAGCGAAAAAAATCGCAGGCGCTGGGTTAGATGTGTTTGAGTTTGAGCCAAAATTAGCCCCAGGATTGTCTAAAATTTCAAATGTGATACTAACGCCACACTCAGCTTCCGCCACAATTGAGGCTAGAGAGGAAATGGGAAAAATGGCAACTGAAAATATTCTGGATGTTTTAGTCCGCGGTATTGCGCCGAGAAATGAGATAAAGGAATAAAATTAGACACGTCATTCTGAACAGAGCCGCTGTACTCGGCGGCGCAGTGAAGAATCTCGTGAATTATGCCAGAGCGTCAACGACGAGATCCTTCGCTAACGCTCAGGATGACTTTATGATAAATTTCTTTCATACATATATTCCAGAACCGATCGCGTTTCAAATCGGCTCTTTATCCATCCATTGGTATGGTGTAATTTTAGTTGTCGCGATTTTGGCTGGATATTGGATAGTGAATCGTCTGTCTCGCTCAAGCGGATTGAACCAGGAAGCAATTTCATCAATCTACGTTAACACGCTTATCATAGGATTCATTGGCGCTCGGCTGTATCATGTTATC
>PCVT01000070.1:0-12674 GCA_002787075.1 Parcubacteria group bacterium CG11_big_fil_rev_8_21_14_0_20_41_14 | reverse complement strand
GTCTGGAACGGGGGATTAGCAATTCATGGCGCGATCATTGGCGCAGTTCTCTCAGTATTATATTTTTCGCGTAAATACAAAATCAACTTTTGGAAAATTTTAGATATATTCGCGATAGCCGGCATTCTTGGCCAGGCAATTGGCAGATGGGGAAATTATTTTAATCAGGAATTATTTGGCGCGCCCACTGATTCTTGGATTGGTATTCCAATTGATGTGGCGCATCGTGCCGAAGGATTTGTCCAATATACTCATTTTCATCCAGCTTTTTTATATGAATCGCTTTTATGTCTGGCTGTTTTTATTATCTTATGCGTGGTTTTTAAAAAACAAACAACTACGCCTTTATCCTGGCAGGAAAGATTAAGAGGGGGTCTGGTCTTCTGGCTCTATATTGGTTTGTATTCCTTTGTCAGAATTATAGTGGAATCAATCCGCGTGAATGACGCGGCTCTTGTCGCTGGCATCAGATTGCCGCTGTTAGTGAGTGTTCTGCTGGCTCTTCTCTCAATCGCAATGATTCTAAAGTCCTTGGCCTTTTATCATAAAAAAGAATGAGCGCGCCATAATCCAAAGGTCTTTGAGCACGACCCTCAGCCCGAAATGCGTGCGTACAAAATCAATGTAATCATTATCAAGCTTATGTTCTCCGCCATGAGATGGCGCGTCCAGCTTGTGTATCTGCACTGGCCCGGTAAGGCCGGCTTTTATAACTACTTTTCTGAATTCTCCTTTTTTGATTTCGCGCTCTACGTCTCGTGCAATCCAAGGTCGCGGGCCTACCAGGCTCATATCTCCGAAAAGCACGCTGAACAACTGCGGTGTCTCGTCTAGATAAAAGCTTTTGAGGATTTTTCCAATGTGAGTCAGATTATTTTTGTCTTTTTCTAGCTGTTTAGTGACTACAATGCCGCCAGCGCGCAATGTTGACATATATGAGCTTGTTTTGAATATTCTGAATTTTCGCAATGTAAACGGTTTGTTCTGCGATATCCTTTCTTCGGAGTAAAAAACCGGGCCGCTATTTTTGCGAACAAAAATCCCCTCAATTTTAATTGCGAGGATTATGAGCAGTAAAATAGGGGAAAGAATGATGATAATCGCAAGTGCAGAGAAAATGTCAAACGCGCGTTTTGCAAATGGAGTTTTAATAGGGGTTGGTTGTGGTTTCATAATTAATCAATAGTCCATTGTTTAATGTCTTTACATGCAAACGTTCTTTCTGTATCTTTGTCGCAGTCATGCGCCCTCAGGCACCATTGCTCCTCTTTGTGCCATTCGTTTGATTCAAACACAATTTTCTTTGGAATGATTCTTCGTATCGTAGTTTCTCCTTTCCAGTTTGTGTATAAAATTTTGATTTCTTTGTTATCCATATATTATAACTTTTTTTGATTTTTCAATGAAACTTAATTGGTGGTGTGGATGTCCCGAATTTCGAACTAAAATTGTCTCAAATTGATCCGTTTGTTCGGAAATTACGAAAAATTTATAAAGTTAATCCAGAGCGGTTTGAAGTTCCTGTAAAATTAAAGTCAGTTTACTAATTTTTGTCTTTTTCTTGTAACTTACTTGTGGATAAATCTTTTAATTGACTTTTAATTTACTATTTGATATATTTAATATATCACGCCCTTGGGGCAACCCTTGGGATACTGAATCCGAGAGAGCAATCTCTCGGATTCTATTTTTGTTCAATAAATTCCTTCAGTTTATTTACTGAACATAAGAATAATCCCTTGGTAATACTATCATATTCTTTCCCTTTGTGGTTAGGACCGAAAACTACAATCGCTTGTCGTCCTTTTTTAATAACGTCTCTGACCAAGGCCGCATAATCGCCATCGCCGCTGAAAAGCATAAAAGCCTTCATGCGATTTAGATTATTGTAAACATCGCAACTTATCTCAACGTCAAAATCGCATTTTCTTCTTTTTACAGGTTTTATGAGTTGATGCTGTAAATTCTCGATATTAACGTTTAATTTTTTTAATGTTTTATCAAGTTTATCAATTAGATCGTAAATTTCCTTTAATTGTTTTTCATTTGATAAACTATAAGCGACCCCCCTTTTGCCAATGCTTATTTTGGGTAAATTTTCAACTTTTTTGGTGATTTCGTAAAGTTTATTGGAAATTTCGGAATTGCTAACTTTTAATTTGTCTAAAGTATCAAACAATTTTCTGATAACTTTTTTAAAATGTGATTTTTCTAAATACACCGGTATCCACTTAACCTCTTTACTAATCAAGCTGTATCCAATGTCTTCAATTGTTTGATGTAATCCTTCGGTTTTTTTATTATTATCGTCTTTGCCAAAATAAAAATTTTTTTGATAAATCTCTTGATAACTATTTAAATATTCAAAAAGTCTGTCGGGGTCAATTTCCCAGCCCAAATCATCGTGCCAACCATAAACGTTTGACCAGTCAATGGCTACTAAGGTATCCCCATTTAATTTGAAAAATTTGTTTTCTAAATCCATTTTATTTCAATATTATAACGTGGTGTAAAATCTTGACTGGTAATTTCTGCCTCACTTATTCTATTAATTATAAAACGTCTAATACCGTTTTTATCTCTATCCCAAGCGAATAAGGCCTCCTCATTTCCTCCATCAGTAAAACTATAAGGCTCAACATAACGCCAACCTTCGCTTGTGCCGTCTTTTTCAATATAAATGATCTTTAATACTTTTCTCTCGTGAGCGGCTTGTTTTATTGTGTTAATAATATCAGGCATATTATTGATTAAAAGCATTTCCTTTTCCTAAATTACATTTTTTACATTTGGTTTCTAAATTTTCGGGAATGGTTTCGCCACCCTTTGACCAAGGCCGGATATGATCAACACGTAACTCAACCCCCATTTCCTTGATTGGACTTCGACCGCATTTTTTGCAAGTAAAACTATCTCTCATCAATATTCTAAACCTTAATCGGTCAGAAATTTCTCTTTTCGTCTTGTGTTTTATAATTATATCTCTATCTTCAGTTATTACATTTTTTTCTATAGAATTATTGGCAATTTCATCTCCATTCGTTGAATCCGAATTTATATATGATATGAATTTTTCAAGTGCTTTTCTCCACGAACCAAAGCGTTTGTCATATACGCCAGTAGAAAATTGAGAAAGTGGCCTTTTCATTTCAGCATATCGTGGTTGTCTTCCTAATTTTGTCCAGACATCCTCTATATTCTTAAATAATTCTTCCTCTGGAATATTTACTTTTCGGCCAATCTCAAGATTTGCGGCTTCCATTACTTTTGACCAAGAACCGAACCTGTTTGTTATCGTAGTTGGATGATATTTTCCGTGTTTCTCATATTCAGCAATGGTAATACTCTTTTTATTAAGTTTATTGGCAACACTCCTAATATCGGCAAGGAAATCTTCCGATGGTGTATTGCGATGATATTCTTCTAATTCAAATTTCATAAAATTAACTCAAAAATCCAAAAGTTCAAACTTGGTAATCTGGCGGAGAGGGTGGGATTCGAACCCACGGAACCGGTAAAGGTTCAATAGTTTTCAAGACTATCCCATTCGACCGCTCTGGCACCTCTCCATATATAAAAAATATCATAACAAAAGCATTTTGTCCACTAAAAAATCCCTGTCTATAGAGGGATTTTTATAACACATGGAACAAATAGCTGGCGGGGACGACCGGACTTGAACCGGCGACCTTCTGCGTGACAGGCAGACGCTCTAACCAGCTGAGCTACGCCCCCGTATTCAATGCTTGTTTCACGATTTTCGAGAATACCTTTGGATCGTTTTCAGCAATATCAGCAAGAACTTTCCTGTCAATTTCAATTTTTGCCTTTTTTAAGCCATCAATCAAGCGACTATAAGAAGTTTTATTCTCGCGCGCAGCTGCGTTAATTTTTACTTGCCAAAGAGCGCGAGTAGTGCGCTTTTTAACCCTGCGATCCCTATACGCGTGCGCTCCTGCTTTTGTAACCGCGGTTTTAGCGATTTTAATCAGTTTTTTTCTGCCCCATTTAAAACCCTTGGCTTTTCGCAAGATATTACTTCTGTTTTTTACATGGGTTGTTCCTCGCTTAACTCTAGGCATATGGTAATTGTTTTTTAACTTGTCTTAAAGCGTCATTAGAAAGACCCGCGTTTCTGCGCTTATTCATTCTTGTTTTGCCACTTTCGCGCGCATTAAAATGATTCTGTCCAGCTCGAACCTTTATAGGTTTGCCGTTTTTTGTAATTTTAACGCGTTTTGACGCTGTTTTATTAGTTTTTAGCTTATGCATAATACAATAGATTCTAGCAGGTTTAAGATTTTTTTGCAACTATCATTGAAAGCCGTCCTCCTTGCTTGGTAAATGGTTGCTCAATAATAATATTTTCATCCAAACTATTGGCAAAATCTTCCATAGTTGTTTTTGCTTGCGCGATATATGCTTTTTCTCTTCCTTTAAGCACAACATCAATCTTTACCTTATGGCCTTGCTCAATAAATTTGCGTGCTTGCATTTGCTTGGTTTTTTTGTCATGCTCTCCGATCCTAAAAGAAACTCGTATTGCTTTTATGTCAACTTTTTTCTGTCGCGCTTTCTGCTTTTGTTTGTGTTTTTCCTGTTCATACTGGAATTGGCCTAAATTAAGAATTTTGCAGATTGGGGGATTTGCTTTTGGTTGAACTTCAATCAAATCAAGCTCTCGCTCTTTTGCGATTATTAATGCTTTTTTTGTATCCAATTCCCCAAGGCTTACTCCATTTTCATCAATAACAAGAATCCTTGGAGCTTTAATCCGCTCGTTCGCGTTGAACTGAAGAACTTGCTGCTTGTCCCTGCGCCTTCTATAGAATGATGGAGATCTTCTTTGCATATTATAATTATATATGGCGGCCTGCCAGCCATAGCCCGCCAGGAGCGGGCGGAGGATGGTGGAGGTGGCGGGCTATTCTCCCGCGTGAAAATAGTACTTGAACACCAGCGATACAATCATATTCTGTTTAATTGTTTCGCGCGCGTACTATAAACAGAAAAAACATAAGCGCGTTATCCTTAAAAAGCTTGGCCAAAGGCGTAAGGCGCGCCCAAGGTTGCGTCCTGAATTATGACATTGCTTGAATTCCATTCAGGCATGAAAAAGGCAATGGTCGCGGCCTATGGTTAGGCAACAACTGTCGCAAAGCTAGGAACCGCGAAAGCGTTAGCAATCGCGTTCTTTACTCTACTAATAATGCGTGTTGCAATTATTTGATTTGTCTGGATTGTTTTATGCCGCTATCCAGGACATGCGGCAGATTGGCTAATGTAAAAGATAGATATTTTTCGATTAAATAACACCCCCTTATGAATATTGCCCGCGCGTTTGAAACGCAATAGTAATATACCTTATTTACATGCGTCTGTCAAGAACAACGCGTAAAAATCAAATACCAAAGCTTGTCCCGAGGCCTGTCCCGAGTACCCCGGAGGGAATGCCCGAGGGATTCAAATTTCAAAAATGAGATTTTTGTTATCTTTTAAGTCTACGCCCTATGTCGCGTTCAATATCGCGCTTCTTTATCTGCTCACGCTTCTCAAACTGTTTTTTTGAGCGCGCGAGCGCTAGTTCTATTTTTATAATGCCTGATTTGGAATACATTTTTATTGGAATAAGGGATAGGGTTTTTTGTTTTAGTTTTCCAATCAATCCTGTGATTTCTTTTTTATTCAAAAGCAAAACGCGCGACTTTTCAGGATCGTAATTTTCGCGCGATTGAGATGAATGAGCATATCGCGAAATAGAGCACCCAATCAACCTAGGAACAAGGTCTTGCCCGATTACTGCCCAGGACGCTTTCAGATTCGCGCCTCCTTTTTTAACTGATTTTACTTCATCTCCAGTAAGCTTTATTCCAGCTTCAAATGTTTCCAAAAACTGCCAATCAGTTTTCGCTCGCTTATTTAAGGCAAGCATATTGTCTTTTTTATTCTGTTTATTCATGCCTTTACTATAGTATAGAAAAAAATTTGTGTCTATAAACAAATATGTTGTTTTTATAAGGCGAATTTGTACACAGCATGGATTTGACCTAAATTTTAAATTTGATACAATATATACAGTTGAGTTTTAATATTATTAAGATAGAAAATATACTATGCCAAGCGAAATAAATCACGCGCCTCAAGCGCCTGAGACATCTTCTCCTTCTTTAGTAAATAGGCGCGGTTCAGTCAGCAAGCCAAATCATGGAGCTATTCAGGTAATCGCAATCGTTATTGTCGCGATTATCGTGATTGTTTCCTGGATGTGGGCGTCTCAGAACAAGCTTTCTGGTTTTGATAAGGATTGGCAGGCAGTATTCCTGACCAATGGCCAGGTATATTTTGGCCAGGTAAAAGCACAGAATTCTGCTCAAGTTATTTTGAAAGATATTTATTATCTTCAAGTAACTCGCCCTCTACAGCAAACTCAAGAAGGTCAAGAACAAGCAGATGCTACGCAAGGAGAATTATCCTTGGTCAAGCTGGGTAATGAGCTTCATGGGCCAACTGATAATATGTATATCAACAGGGATCATGTATTGTTTATAGAGGATTTGAAAGATGATTCAAACGTGGTTCAAGCAATTGATAATTACAAAACAGGCCAGTAATTTGATTTAATTCATAAAAGGGCTTAATAATTAAGCCCTTTTTTTGTCTAATAATATCGGATACCAATACTGCATTGATTATCCTATATATTTTTTATCCGATATCGCGTAATATGCTATATCGCTTTCCCATATCGGATAAGAAATATAAAATTATAAGTATATCGGGTAGTATCGGATATAGGTTATAGCATATTCTGCGCTTGAATATACTAATACAAGCATGCTATTATTAGCATATAATTAATAAATCACTAAAATAATCAATTTTTATTATGCCTATTGATATAAAGCGTGGAATATCTCCATATAAGGAATTTTCTCGGCCTAGTGATGATAAAGAAAGTTCTCATATTTTGCGTTATTTTGAAAAGCACTTGTTTTCTCTTATGCAAGTTATTGGGTTTGTTTTTTGTTTTATTTTTCCTTTTTGGTTTTTTGGGGTTGATTCTCGCGGTTCTGGAGAAATAGGGCATTGGATAAGCAGAGACATTCTATTTTTAATATTTTTATCTGTTTTGATCTTTGCTTGGGCATTTTATATTGTTGTTCTTGAAAAAAAAATAGAATATACCCGCTTATGGCTTTTAAACGCGAGTATGGCTATATTAGTCATTATGACTATTGTAAGCGCTTTTTTTGGATATGACGCGCTTCAAAGTTTTGGATTTAGGTTCTCTGGAATGCTTGTTACTGCTCCAGATGTTGTTATCGGTATTTTATGGATGCTGTTTTTAGTTAATTTAGCTCCAGTTAGATTATTAAAAATGATGCTAGTAGCGCATATGCTTGGCAGTTCTTTGTTTGCGATTGCTGTTTTATTTGGCAATATTTTTAGCATCAAAGCCTTAGCTATTACTGGAGTTTGGGAGCATTCTTGGCTTATGGTTTTCGCTGTTAATGTTTTTTTGCTTATTGGATTTACAATGCTTCAAAAAGGAATCGCGAAATTTGTGTGGTCATTATCTATAGCTGCCCATCTTTTTGTGTTGTTTTTATTTGATAGTCCAGTATCCTGGCTTGCCGCGATTATTGGGATTTCAATATTGCTCGCGTTCCAGATTTTTTATTCAAAAAAATTATGGCAGAAGAATTTTACTTATCCTTTGCAGGTTTGGGGATTTTGCGTGATTCTTCTTATTCTGCCCATAAAAATGTTTACTGGATCAGCGCCAATCACGCGTGAATTTTTTGACGCTAACATCGGAGTTTTCAAGGAATCATCAAGCATGAGCGAAAAGATAATTGGCTTTGGGTCTGCGAATTCCTTTTTTGCTTTGCTTGAGAATCAACAAGAAGGAATTGATATCCGAGAAACCGCGAATTTCAATCTTGATCGATTCGCGCCAATGAGCGGCTGGAACGCTATAGTGATTGAATATGGATTGCTTGGAAGCGCGGTATTTATTTTGTTGTTCGCGGTTATTATCAGCCGCGGGATTTTCTTTTTAAAGAGAAACTTGCAAACATATAAGCAGCACATTTCGCCAAGTATCATTGAGGGAGATATGTCAGAAACATCATATTTGGCAGGAATTATATTTTTGGCTTTTTGCCTAGCTCTAGTTCTGTCATTATTTGAGCCTTGGTCATTGGTTTCTTGGTGGGTGCTGGTTCTACTTTCTGGGCTTTCAATATCTTTTCAGCGCGCTGAATCGCAAGACAAAGCTGGGTCTATTGATCTTAGAAAATCAACTGGAAGGTTTTGGCCATCTCTTGGGGTTTTATCTGTTTTTGTCGTAATAATTTTATCTGTGCTAATATTCAATGTCCGAGCTTCTGTTGCGCTTTCTTTTGCCAGCAAAGCAATCAATGCTTCTGACGCGCGGGATAAGTTTGAATTATGGCAAAGCGCGTATAATAAAAATCCGCGCAATGACATGTTAGCGGCCCAGCGCGCTTTGGCTGAACTTAATCTTTTGTCTCAAGAAACGCCCTTAGATGTTCAGCGAGATATTTTAGAATCATCAAGCAGAATATTGTCTAAAGTAGTTGAAAAATCAAAAGATCCATTTGCTAAATGGGTGGCTGCGGACGCGTACATTATGCTTGAAAGCTATGCTGAAGGTTCAGTTCAGCTCGCGCGAAAAACATATCTTGATATTATAAAGCGCATGCCGCGATATTTATACGTGCCAGTCGCGCTCGCGCAATTCTATGAAGGTTATGAGGACCAACTTGTTTCAGAGGAAATGTCTTCTGATCAGCTCAGGAAAGAAGCAATGGATTATTTGCGTTCTGCTTTGGATATTGAGCCGTCGTTTCTGCCTGCGCGACTTGAGCTTTCATTTTTTATAGAACAGCAGGATGGCATTGCCGCAGCCATAGCTGAGCTTGAACCTTGGGAGGATCAAAGCCCGGAAATTATGTATCATGTTGGCCGGCTCTATTTTAATGATAAGAATTTTCAGATTGCCGCGGAAAAGTTTGGCCAAGTTGTGCGCGAGGTGCCGAGCCATTCAAACGCGCGTTATTCGTTGGCTATCGCGTATTTCCGGCTTGAGCGATTTGATGAATCTTTGCAGGAGTTTCAGAGCGTGCTTGAACTGAATCCTGGGAATGAGGATGTGCAAGCGAAAATTGATCAGGTAAAGGAAAAATTAGGGGAGTAAAATTTAATATCAAAATCCAAAATCCAAATTTAAAATCAAATGCAAAATCTAAAACAGTTTTGACATTTGGATTTTGAGTTTTGACAATTATTATTCCTTTGTTGTAAAAACAGCATTTTTTTGATATTCTTAATCTATATGAAACAATCTGAAATCGAACATAAAGTGCTTGAATTTTGGAACAAAGACAAAACATTCCAAAAATCCATAAAAAAACACGCTCCAAAAGGGGATTATGCTTTTTATGATGGTCCGCCTTTTGCAACTGGCACGCCTCATTATGGCCATATAGTGGCATCTTTAATGAAAGATATTGTTCCGCGATACTTCACTATGCGCGGATTTCGGGTTGAGCGCAGATGGGGCTGGGATTGCCATGGATTGCCAATTGAGAATATCGTGGAAAAAGAAAAAGGGTTTAAGCACAAAAAAGACATTGAAAAATATGGAATTGACAATTTCAACGAAGACGCGCGTTCAAAAGTTTTGAAATACGCGACAGAATGGAAAACAGTAATTGAACGAATGGGAAGATGGGTTGATTTTGATAATGATTACAAAACCATGGACCCTGATTTTATGGAATCCATCTGGTCGGTGTTCAAAGAATTGTATGATAAAGATTTGTTGTACGAATCATACCGCTGCCTGCACATCTGCCCCCGATGCGAAACAACGCTGGCGCAATCCGAAGTCGCGCAAGGATATATGGATGTAAAAGATTTATCTGTTACCGTGAAATTTGAATTGGAGGATGATTTAAACCGTCATCCCCTCGGAATACTCAGGGCAGGCTCTGAGCGGAGTGTACTCACGGAGTCCAAGGATCTAATCAAAGACGCTCCAGTGTACTTGCTTGCCTGGACAACAACACCCTGGACTTTGCCGGGAAATATGGCTGCTACAATCAGTGAGAAAATAAAATATGTTAAGGTAACATTTGAAAACGCGAAATATATTGTTGCCAAAGAGCGCTTGCAGGAAGTGTTTAAAGATAAAGAGTATTCAAATGAGCAAGAGGTAAAGCCGAAAGATTTGATTGGCAAAAAATACAAGCCACTATTCCCATACTACAATAACGACAAATTAGAAAATCGCGAAAACGCGTTCAAAGTGTACGCGGGCAATGATTTTGTAAATACAGAAGAAGGCACCGGAATCGTGCATATTGCCCCAGCGTTCGGGGCGGACGACTATGGCTTGTCAAAGCAGGAACAAATTCCATTTATCCAGCATGTAAACCTGGATGGCACATTCAAGAAAGAAGTCGCGGATTTCAAAGGCCTTGAAGTAAAACCAAAAGACGATCCAACCAAAACAGATGTTGAGATTATAAAATATCTGGCAAAACATAATTTGCTTTTTGCCAAACAAAAAATTGAGCACTCATATCCTCATTGTTGGCGATGTGATTCTCCTTTGCTAAATTATTCCACTTCTTCTTGGTTTGTTGCTGTGGAAAAAATCAAAAAAGATCTTCTCAAAAATGCTAAGCATATAAATTGGCAGCCCTCTCACATCAAAGACGGCAGGTTCGGACAATGGCTTGAGGGAGCTAGGGATTGGTCAATTTCCCGCCAAAGATTCTGGGGCTCTGTTATGCCGATTTGGGTGTGCGATAAAAACAAAGAACACAAAAAAGTGATTGGCTCAATTAAAGAATTGCAGGATTTATCCGGCAAAAAAGTAAAAGATTTACATAAGCATTTTGTTGATAAAATTACGTTCAAGTGCGAGGAATGCGATGGTACCATGAAGCGCATCCCAGATGTGCTTGACTGTTGGTTTGAAAGTGGCTCCATGCCATTCGCTGCAGAGCATTATCCATTTGAGAACGAGAAAAAGTTCAAAGAAAATTTTCCAGCCGAGTTTATTGCCGAAGGCGTGGACCAAACGCGCGCCTGGTTTTATTATATGCATGTTTTATCAGTCGCGCTCAAGAAAAGCCATGCTTTCAAAAACGTCATTGTCAATGGAATCGTTTTGGCCGAAGACGGCAAAAAGATGAGCAAGCGCTTGCAAAATTATCCTGATCCAATGGAAATGTTTGAAAAGTACGGCGCTGACGCGGTGCGGTATTATTTAGCTACTTCAACAGTAATGCGCGCTGAAGATTTGAATTTTTCCGAAAGAGGAGTGGATGAAGTCGTGAAAAAGGTCTTACTTACTTTGTACAATGTGTTGGCGTTTTATAAGATGTATGCGGAAACAAAATCCAAAATCCAAAATCCAAATGACAAAGAAATTCCAAAATCCAAATTCCAAAATTCAAAACATATTCTTGATAAATGGATTATCGCGAAAACAAATGAACTTATCTCCGAGGTCACGGATGCGTATGATAATTATGATTTAAATCGCGCGACTCGGCCAATCATGGATTTCATCCAAGAACTTTCAACCTGGTATGTTCGCCGTTCCAGAGACCGATTCAAAAGCGATGACGAGAAAGACAAGCAGTCCGCGCTTTCAACTTTGCGCTGGGTGCTGGAGCAAACCGCTCTGGTCCTGGCGCCAGTAATGCCATTTACAGCAGAACATGTTTGGCAAGAGCTTCATTCAAATCGTCATTCTGAGGGGGTATTCTCCCCCGAAGAATCTCGTGAATTACGCTCCAGCGGTCAACGACGAGATTCTTCAACTTCGCTTCAGAATTACGAAGTTGACCAATCAGTCCATCTTCAGGATTGGCCCAAAGCAGAGAAAGTTGACAAAGAAGTTTTGAGCAATATGGAGAAAGCTCGATATATTGTGGAGTTGGCGTTATCAAAGCGCGCTTTGTATGATATCAAAATTAGACAACCATTATTAAAGTTAACTGTTTTTTGTAATTCATTAGATAAGGAATATAACAGATTAATATCTGATGAAGTTAATGTCAAGAATGTTGAGTTTAGTGATAAAGGTGTTATTATGGATGTTGAACTTGATAAAGAAATTACATATGAACTCCGTCTTGAAGGACATCTCCGTGAACTAACAAGATCAATCAATTCCTTGCGCAAGAAACAAGGATTAACCACCGGGGATATAATTGTTTTGATATATGATACCAAATCAAAAGAACTCAAAAAAGTATTTGAAATGTATGTTGACGAATTAAAGAAATCAATAATTGCCAAGGAAATAGTTGAGAAAAAAAATGACGGAGAATTGATTGGAATAAACGGAGAAAAAATTACATTACAGATATCTATTTTGTCTTAATAATATGCGCTACGACGGAGGGTATGTTTATACAATATCGATAAATTAGTATACTTTCGCGGGTACGCTCCCTTGTTCAGAATGACGATCAAAATATGGCAACCTACAAAACAAAATCAATTATCCTTTCTTCATATCCCTATCGAGAGCACGACAGAATAATCACGTTCTATTCCAAAGAATTCGGAAAAATGGACGCAAGAGCGCGAGGAGCGAGAAAGATCACAAGCAAATTAGCTGGGCA
>PCVT01000158.1 GCA_002787075.1 Parcubacteria group bacterium CG11_big_fil_rev_8_21_14_0_20_41_14 | reverse complement strand
CTTGGTGGTACGGTAGGGTTATAGTACTATAGACCTCACACTATTAAATTGCATTTAGAAGCAGTTAAAACAGTCCGCTCAATGGCCTAATTTTGTTTTTTGCCTTAAGTAAGGTACAATTAGGTTGTATGGGAGGATATGGCATCAGGAACAAATTTTTCACACAAATCATGTTCCGGCGCGGCGCGCTCGCAACAGGAGTTTTTTTTGTCGCGCTTGTTTGCGTTTTTCTGTTTAATCCTTATTCTGCTGAAGCTGAAACCATTCTCTCGTTTTCCGGCGGCTGGATTCCGGACAAGTATGTAATGACCCAAGCGGGCAGTCCATATATCATCAATACTGCTACTTTGCGCATGGGTTCATCCGCGACTGTAACTGCTGAGGCAGGCACAGTGATAAAATTTCGGACCGGGCTTGATTTTCCCGGGCAGTTCATTATTTATGGCACATTTATTATAAACGGCACAGAAGAAAATCCAGTAGTAATTACTTCTGATAAAGATGACGAATATGGCAGTGATACAAATGGCGATGGGATCGCGAGCAGTCCAAGCCCCGGGGATTGGAATCGCATTGATGTCAGTGGCGGCGTTTTAGACGCGGATTATCTTATTATGCGCTATGGCGGGAAATATAATTACCCTGAATTATTGTTGAGCGGAGCTTTGGCAGATGTGTCTCTGCGCAATTCAATTATTGAGCACAGCGCATGGGACGGCATAAGAACATCCAGCGCTGGCAACACTCTTTCTGTTGTTGATTCTGTTGTAAGATACAATGCTTCCTCCGGCATTCGGCTCCAGCATAATACCATTGCTGAAATATCCGGAACAGTGTTTACTGGCAACAAGTACGGTTTTTTGGGCGTGGGCGGGCTTATGTCGCCGGAGAATCTCTTGTTTTCCGGAAACAGTTTTTTTGACAATACTGATGCCGGGTTTTTCTACGCGGGCGATGATTTGGCTGTTTTGGATTTGCGCGATAATTGGTGGGGTTCTAGCACAGGCCCGACTCACGCGGATAATCCTGGAGGCAATGGCGATGTGATTGAGTCAAATTATGTTTTGTTTTCCCCTTGGCTTGTCGCTAATCCGGCGCTTCCGCAAAATATTGCGCCGGTTTTGTCTTTTATAGATGATGAGGGTTATGTTGATGACGGGGTTTCGCCTGATGTATCGTTCATTGGGTCTGATGTGCCGATATTTCAAATCGCGTTTTCTGACGCAGACGGAGATAGCGCTGAATTTGTCCGTTTGGTGGTTGGGGATGATGTGTACTCTATGGCAACAAGCGCGTCTTCTACTTTTGAGTTTGTTCCGCCTGCGGGCGTGTTTGGGAAAGGCGCGTATGAATATCATTTTGAGGCAAGCGATGGGGTTTCTTCTGTCCGCTTGCCTGTAGAGGGGGAGTTGGAGTTTGAGGTGCGGAATGTGCCGGTGGTGCTTGTGCCGGGGATTATGGGGACTGATTTGTGGAAGGGGGATGATTTGATTTGGCCGGATATAGTAGAAATGGGCCGTGATATAGGTGATGATTTTATGAATGTTTTAGTCATGGATTCTAGCGGTTTTCCAACAGATAGTGAAATTACTACTGGAGATGCAGTTCGCGCGGCTCCTACAAAAAACATATTTGAAGGATTAATAAATGATTTTTCAGATGCGGGCTATTCTGAAAATACTGACTTATTTGTATTTCCTTATGATTGGAGATTAGATATTCGGACAAGCGCGCAATCTTTGAAAGATAAGATAGATAGTATCTTAAATGAAACAGGAAGCCAGAAAATTGATGTTATGGCTCATTCAATGGGCGGGCTTTTGGCTAAACAATATGTTTTGAATAACGGTTCTTCATCATTGGGTAAATTGATTTTTGTTGGAACGCCGCATTTGGGCGCGCCGAAAGCAGCCAAAACATTATTGTTTGGAGATAATTTGGGCATTGCATTGATATTCTCAGCGCTAAGTTCAAGCAGAATACAGTATATATCTCAAAATATGCCATCTATTTATGAATTATTGCCAAGCGAGTCCTATGTCTCAAGTGTTGGTTCATACTATGGAGAATTAGGAAATGTTGGATACGATTATGCGCAGACGAGCGCCTATCTTGCAAGTCACGGACTGAATACTATACTGCTTGATAGTGCTGAAGATTTTCATTCTTCTGAATTGGATGATTTTGATGCATCTGGCGTGGATGCATATAATATTAACGGATGCACTACTCCTACCATTAGTTCAATTATAAAGAGAAATGACAGTTTTTCAGGAAGTGAATATTCATTAACTCTATCTGCTGGCGATGGAACAGTTCCAATCGGAAGTTCTAATGCAATTCAAGTTGATGCTGATAAAGTGTTTTACTTCAAAACCGGCTGGTTGTTTAACAGTGTTGATCATTCTGAAATGCCGAGCACTGATGGAATCCGTGAATTGATAATAAGCATTATCACCGGAAACGAAATTACATTACCAGATAACGCGACACAGGATTCATCACAGTGCGTTGTGGCCGGGAAATTAGTATCTGTTCATAGTCCAGTAAATCTGCATATTTATGATTCAGAAGGCAATCATGTGGGTCGGGGCGAGAATGGTGATATTGAATACGATATATCAGGCGTTGCTTATGAGGAAATCGGAGAAAATAAATTCGTGTTTTTGCCGGAATCAGGCGGAGAAGAATATCGCGTGGAGTTAGATGGCACAGACAGCGGCACATTTAGTTTGCGCGTGTCAAAAGTGGAGAATAATGAAATAACTGAAACAGCGTATTATAGCGATATTCCGGTAAATTCATCAAGTGAAGCAACAATTACGCTATCTGAAAGTGTTTCTTCAACAGTTCTTGAAGTGGACCAAGCAGGAACTGGCAATTTTGAAACCGTCTCTGTTGCGTCTGTTTTGAATAGCGAACAATCATCAGATACCACAAAGCCAATAACAAGCATCAGCACAACAGGAGGCACAACATCTGCCATATTTACTTTATCCGGGACTGATGATAATTCCGGCATTCTAAAAATAGAATACAGCACAGACAGCGGAGCAACATGGCAAAATTATTCTGGTTCAGTTATAATTAACACAATAGGAGAAACAGAAGTTCTTTGCAGATCCAAAGATAGGGCAGGAAATCTTGAAGACTATAAATCAGAGACAATAAGAGTATCTTCCGCAGCTGTTATTTTAACGCCATTGATGAGCAATAGAGGCGCGAGCGCTGATAAAAACGCTTCAGAAGAAAAGAATAGCCGAAATATAGATAAAAAAGTCTTAGGCGCAAAAATAGAACGGTCGCGCGATGAACAATACTCTGACGCGGATATTCTGAATGCTCTCTCAAGCGCGGACATTGAAACCATCATGGATTATCTTGGCCAAGCGCGAAACCCCTCTCTTGAGAAAAGCA
>PCVT01000183.1 GCA_002787075.1 Parcubacteria group bacterium CG11_big_fil_rev_8_21_14_0_20_41_14 | reverse complement strand
TATGCTTTGCCAGTTGCTGATTTTTCAGGGGCTTTGAGCCAAGTATTGTTTTCAGTGGCTTACAGCGATGCTAGGCCAGAGCTTTCTGGCGTACTTATGAAGTTTGATGAAAAAATTCTTACTTTGGCTGGTACTGATAGTTATCGATTGGCTGAAAGAAAAATCGAGCTAAAGCAGGCAGCTTCTCAATCTCATCAGATTATTGTTCCTTTGCGCACTGTGCAGGAACTGGCCCGCGTTTTAGGGCATGAAGAGGGAGAGATCGCGATTAGCGCGAATGAGAATCAGGTTTTGTTCAGTTTTGGAGAGGTTGAATTAACTTCGCGCGTTATTAGCGGGACTTTTCCTGATTACAAAGAAATTATTCCAAAAAACAGCACTACTCAAGTTGTGCTTGATAAGGATCCTTTGGTTCGCGCTATTAAATCAGCTTCTTTGTTCTGTAGGCAAGGGCTTAATCATGTGAGCTTTCAGTTTTCTCAGGATAAAATTTTGGTTTCAAGCTCTAGCTCCCAAGTCGGAGAAAATATGGTTGAGGTGCCAGCTAAGATTGAGGGCAAGGATGTTGATATTGTGTTTGATTATAGGTATGTGCTGGATGGCTTGCACGCTATCGCGGGAAGCGAGGTTTCTATTGAGCTTGAGGGCGCGAGCGCGCCTGGCGTGTTTTTGCCGAAAGAAAAGGATTCATATCTTTATCTTGTGATGCCGATTAAGCAATAGTCATGTGGCAGGCATTAGGGAATTTAATTCCACATTCAATTAAAAAGGCAGGCATTGCGCGCCAGGTATCTGACGCGCTTATTTGCGAGGAGTTTGATATTATAGCGCGTTCTGTTCTAGGGCGCGTGGCAGAGCATTGCTCTGCTGTGTATGTGAAAGATGGTATGCTTTGGGTGGCAGTTCTCTCGTCTCCTGTTTCCGGAGAATTAAAGCTTTATGAGCAGGATATTTTGCGTGCTTTGGCTGATAAGTTTGGAGAGGGCAGGATTACTGGTTTGCGGTTTATGACGTGAAGTGATATATTTTAACCATATGCTAGAAAGAGAAAAAACAATGACTGAACCGGATTTTACCGGGGAGCGGGCCAAAGAAATGCCGCGCAAATTTAATTTGAAAGAGCGCGCCCAAATCCAGAAAACGCTCATGGATCACGGGCTTGGAAAGGATCCAGAAAAGTGGGCTGATTCCTATGGGTATCTTTTTAGATCCATTGAGAAGCATAACAACCGATTGGCAGAGGACATTCTTGAGGCCGTAAACAACAATGACGAGGAGCGCAAGGATGAACTGGGAGAAACAGTCGCAAATGCGTTCAAGGCGGAGAACGCTGTTGCTAAAGAAATGGGCATTGATTCTGAAGAGTGGGTTGAAAAGCATGGGGCCACGTTTGGAAAAATTATTGATTTGCGGGAGTGGTGGCTTAAGCGCGCGGCCAGCCGGGAAGAAGGGGACGAACAAGTGATTCAAGATCGGCTTTTAGGGGATATTATTCAGGTTGCGGACATGACTTCTGCGGAGCTTTCTAAAGAGGAAGTTTTTGCGCTTTTGAATGAACCCGGGGATTCTAAAGTTGAATGGAAGCGAAAAGACAGGGAGAACGCGCTCAACGCGATTGAGAGTCGCGCGGCCAAGCTTGCTGTGGAGATTGAAAATGAGCGCCAGCAGTATGAGAAGACAATGCACATGAACAAGGATGAGGCACAAAGGGATCTTGAATATAAGGAGAGAAAATTAGGGGCGCAACGGCTTGTTCTGCGCTCTGCGTATTTTTCTTTGGAAGCGCCTCGCATTGCGGATTTGTTATTGGAGTATGCTCGCATGCTGTATGAAGGGAAACTTCAGTGGAGGGATATTAAAGAGCCGGATGAGGGCAGTATGCCTGATAAATCAGGTATAGATTGGTGGCATCAGCAAGAGGTGCAAGAACAGAAAAAGGCAGCTTGATTTTTGCTAATTTTAGCCAAATATACACATAAAATCCCTAATATTAGGGATTTTTAGAGTTTTTGATATTGACAGATATTTTTAGATATGCTATAATGGTAGCATACAGGATAGAAAAGCAGATATTAGGAAAAAACCCTACGCATTAGATAAACAGAAATTGCTACCGTAGCACTGTACGCTTTCGCGAGAACAATTTCTTTGTTAATTGATCAATTGTTTGTTTCAATTCTACCATAGATAGTGTAGCATATTTTGCCTTTAGACGCTTTTTGACCTTTGGATCAATGTCTTTGTGCGACAGCACCCGTTCATAGGCAGTCTGCGGAGCGTCATATACCCGTTTTGTTCGTTTGTGAGGGTGGCGTATTTTTTTAACGCACTTCACCGAGGGAATAAAGAAGTTGATGTAATCTTCAAGCGCCTGGTAAAGTTGGTTAAGAAGCAATACATCATTAGGATTATCAAATCGTTCATATCTGGTCCACTTCCTGACATTCACATAATTTTTCTGCTCAATTCTGGCATGGTCGTTTTTCATATATGGTCTGGTTCTGGTAAGTATGATAGGCGGTGTTTGTCTCTGCGCCCATTCCAGCAAATGCCAGTTGATGAATTCTCCTCCAGAATCAGGATCAAGCCCTAATAACGGAAATGGTAATCGTTCTTGTATGCGGATAATGCTGTCTTTAGTGGCTTTTTCTCCTTTGTTCCATTGAGCCGCAAGACCTGTCCAAATAACGCTAACATCAGTATATTGCACCGTAAAACAGTAATCTCCACGCAAATCACTGCCGCAATGAGCCACAGTGTCTATCTCTCCATATCCAGGGCTGGGGTTGTTCCATGGACCTCTGCGCACTGGAATAATCTCTCTAATGCCAGATGAGTTGGTTGCGCTCAATCCTCTGCGTCCAAATGGCTTGTCAAACGCTTCTATTTTGTTTTTCAAGGTACCCAGGCTCATCTGAAATAGCAACAGGGTCGTTTCAATCGCGTGCTTCCACGCATGGGCACAGCGGAGCTGGCGCACATATTCAGGTATCTTGTCCTTGATCCGTTCAGCGCATATTTGGCCTGAGAGTTCCCAAACATCATTTAGCGCCGCGACCACTGCCGCATTATACACTTCTGTTCCTCCTCGCTTGTCCTTCCAATGTACAGAACGTTTGCGCAGGGTGTTAAATCGTCTGATAACTGACTTGCGCGGCATGTTTACAACGCGGCATACCGCGTCTAATATATCGCTTTTTTCTGCTTTGGAGCCCTTTTGGTAAGCCGCAAGATGCTCCTCATAGATTGTGGTTTTTGTAGTCATATTCATATATGACTACGGTAGCATATTCCATTATCTAACCGCTCCTGTTTCGGTCGCAATTTCCATTATCTAAAGC
>PCVT01000009.1 GCA_002787075.1 Parcubacteria group bacterium CG11_big_fil_rev_8_21_14_0_20_41_14 | reverse complement strand
TGATACACCAGCCAATTTTTCTGCGAAGCAAATTCATTAAAACAATTCACAAACTCATCCTTATTCAGCATCTTGCCTAATTTTTTAGATTCCTTTTCAATCTCTCCAGCTAGACCAGCCTCAAAAGCGCCGATTATCAATAAAATTTCCTCATACATATAATTTCTGGTAAAATCTTTCCTGTAAACTTTGGTTTCTTCTCTTGTTTCCAAAAACTTTCCTGCTAATTGATTGATCATTTTCGGATCCATCGCCGCGATCCGCATTACCTTTTTAAAATCACCTTCAACCCTGATAAAATACTTTCTTACCTTTTTGCCGATTTCGCTGTTTTCCACCATTGCCAGCTCTTTCGCCATATCCACAGAAATAACATACTCTTTCGGTAGTATCGCGCCAGACTTAGAATCAATAATTTTGCCCGTTTTATTGGGTTTTATTCCATCCCCAAATTGGGTGATGGCTATAAAATAATCAACGAAACAACTTCTGACACTGTTTTTACCCTTTTCCCCACTTTCTTCTCCAACCCCTTAACACTTTCCAAAAAAACCTTCTCCACCTCACTCAAAGTTTTTTCCTGATATTTTTTATATTCCAATTCAGCTTTATCAATCGCTTTTTCGTGGCTCACGCTTCCGGCATCAGATAACAACTTCTCGCCAGTTGCTGATAAAATATTATCCAGTTGCTTGATATAATCCTTCATATACATAGGATTGCGCTTCATTGCCTGAATTTCCGCGAAATCAAAATATCCTGAAACTAAATTATTCAAAATTTTTAATTCTTTTTCCGTTAAATAATTTTTTGCAATTGCAATATCTTTTTTAACTACTCCGCCTTTTGAAAAAGTCAGCAATCCCATAAACGGCTTTCCAGCATTGGCGCGCTCAGCAATCACTTCAGAGGCAGTATGACCATGAGCCGCGTAATGCAGTTTATTTTGCACAATCTTAAAAAATTCTATTGATTCGGAGGACTTTGGATTATAATCCTGACTGGTCGCGTACAAATCAAGCACTTGGCGATATAAAACTTTTTCACTACTGCGAATATCACGAATGCGATCAAGAAGTTCATACCAATATTTTCCGCCACCCAAATTCTTCAATCTATCGTCATTCATTGTAAAACCTTTGATAATATACTCCTTCAATCGAGCTGTCGCCCATTGGCGAAAATGTGTCCCTCTTTGGGATTTGACTCGGTATCCAACTGATATAATAACATCTAAATTGTAGTAGTTGGTCGGTTTTGTAGAAAAATCGGAATTTCCGATTTTTCTTATTGAATTTACTTCTTGTAACTCTTTTTCAGCATAAATGTTTAAAATATGTTCATTAATAGTCGAGCGGCTTTTCCCAAAAAGTTCCGCCATTTGGTCAATCGAAAGCCATACGGTCTCACCCTCAACGCGCACCTCAATATTAGGCGCCCGGTCCGCGCCTTCATAGATAATTATCTCGCCGGAATTATTGTTATTTTTTATATTATTTTTCATTTATAATATAACAATACTCCAAAACCACCCAAAAATCAACCCAAAAAACCTCACTACCGGTAGTGAGGTTTTGACACCCAATCATCATTCATGGCTCTTCAGCCGCTTTTTCAATTCTTCAGTAACCTTGCTTAAATCAACAACCTCTTGAATGCCATTTTCCATATCCCGAATAATAATAGTATCATCAAGCAACTCTTTTTGACCAAGAATAACAGTATAAGGAACCTTAAGCTTATCAGCCAACTCAAGCTGCTGCTTAAGCCCTGATTTTGAAAAATTCACACGCGTTTGTATACCTGACTCACGCAATACCTCAAACAATTTAAAAATGCGCTTTGCCGCCTCCTCCCCAAGCTGAGCCAAAAATACCTGAGGTTTTTTTACAGGAGCCTTATCCTTACCAGATTGCCTAATCGCCTCAATCACCCTTTCAAACCCAAACGCCATACCAACACCAGCAGTAGGCCTACCACCAATTGCCTCAATAAGACCATCATACCTTCCGCCACCGCCAATTGCCTGAACCAATGGCTCTGGCTTTGGCACAAAATCAGGCGCAACCTCTAGAGAAATTTCATCGCAAGGACGCGTAATAACAGGCATAACCTCAAACGCGGTACGATTATAATAATCCAAACCACGCACAATATATGGATTCAACTCATAAGGAACCTCTGACTCATCCAAATACTCAAGCACCCGGACAAAATGCTGTTTTGAATCATCATCAATATGATCAATAAGCTGAGGCGCTGACTGAGTCAAATCCTGACATCCTGTTTCCTTGCAATCCAGCAAACGAAGAGTATTTTTTGTAAGCCGAGTTTTGCAATCATCACACAAAAGACGGCGCTTAGATTTATAATACTCTTTTAGAATTTTAATATACTCTTGACGCGACTCGCTCTGGCCTAAACTATTTATCTGAATAACAACATCAAGCCCAAGCTTTTTGCAAAAAAGATAAGAAAGAAAAATTATTTCAGCATCAGCAACAGGATTTTCATCCCCTAAAATTTCAAAATCAAGCTGATGAAACTGCCTATACCTGCCAGCCTGAGGTCTATCATATCTGAACAAAGGACCTAAACTATATAACTTAACTGGCTGAGGCCGATTAAGCATACCATGCTCAATATATGCTCGAGCTATGCCTGGCGTAAATTCGGGCCTCATAGAAATACTATCTCCGCTTCTATCTTGAAAACTAAACATTTCCTTTGTAACAATATCAGTGTGCTCACCTGTTGTGCGCTTGTAAAGCGAAGTTTGCTCTAAAATAGGAGTTTCAATCTGGCCATATCCATAATCAGAAAAAAGCTCATGCGCTACATTGCGCGCGTACTGCCAATATTTCATGTGCTCAGGCAGAATATCTTTAAACCCACGCAAAAGCGAAAGCGATTTTGATGTTTTCTTTATTTTTTCAACCTGCTTTGATTGTTTCTTTTTTACCATAGTATCTATACTGTCATTAAAATTCAAAATCAACATGATCTAAAATGCCAGCCCTGTCAATTGGCCAGCCCCGTATCCAGGCCTTTCCAATAATATATTCTTTTTTCAAAGGCCCAAATCTGCGCGAATCCAAACTCGCTGTGCGATTGTCCCCAAGCACGAAAAATTCATTTGCTTCCAAAGCCATATCTATATCTCCGAATGTTTTTACATATTCAGGAATATACTGCTCTTTAAGCATTATGCCTTCTGTATTTTCAGAATTATAAATAGTTACTTCCCCGCCAGAGACAACTACTCTTTCTCCGGGAAGGCCGATAACGCGCTTTATGAAAAACTGGCTAGGGTCTTCTGGATATTTGAACACAATAACATCCCCGCGCTCTGGAGAATTGAACCGATAACTGATTTCATCAACAATCAAATATTCATGATTATAATAAGTCGGCTCCATGGATGCGCCATTCACGTAAAACGGCTTTATTAAAAAATACCTAACCGGAATAATGATTGCCAAAGATATGAGCGTGATTTTTATCAGCTCACCAATAAACGCCAAAGCTCCGCCCTCTGATACTTCAGGGGCTTCTTGCATCATTTTATCTATTTCAGTAAGTTGCGTTTTTTCTTCTTCCATAAGCGTGATTATAACAGAAATTTGATAAATTGCAAGCTGAGCGGGCTTTGTTGAATTTTTTTTAATTCTCCAAATGGTGGGCATACGTGGGTTCGAACCACGGACCTCTGCGATGTGAACGCAGCGCTCTAACCAACTGAGCTATATGCCCATGATTTACTAAATACAAAGTATCTTGTATAATAATAGCATTATCAAGCACTCTATTTCAATAAATACGCGAAAAGCGCGGTAAATTTACCATATTCATGCAAAAGAGCAAACATATAGATTTCTTAAGCAAAGAAACATACAAAAAAGATCAAATACAGCAATTCTGCAGACCAAGCAAGAGTTTTTTTACTGCAAAAAAAATCATACCAATCATGATCGTGTTTGTGTTATTTTTGGCCTTTACGTACACAACAAGAGCAGTAATCTCATCTGACACAATATCAGAACAATTCGGCAACGTATCAGTGGTTGAACAATTAAAGCATTTAGCTTCAGCCGAAGACAGGATGATACAAGGCCAAGAACAAGGAAGAATAAACATTCTTTTGCTTGGCATTGGCGGAGAAAATCATGAAGGAGGAAATTTGACTGACACAATTATTGTGGCAAGCATTGATAATAAAAATAACAAACTAGGAATGCTCTCCATCCCCCGCGACCTTGTTGTTCCAATAGAAGGAGTAGGATGGCAGAAAATAAACGCGGCCCACGCTTATGGAATAGCCCTGGACAAAAATAAAAAACCACAATCCGGATCAACGCTCGCGACAAAAACTATTGAAAGCGTTACCAATCTTCCAATCCACTATTACATAAAAATTGATTTTGACGGATTCGTGAAAATTATAAACGCGCTCGGCGGAATTAGAGTTGAAGTTCCTGCGAGCTTTACTGATTATGAATATCCAGATGAAAATTATGGATATGAACCAGTGCACTTTGACGCTGGATGGCAGAACTTAAGCGGAGATGAAGCGCTCAAATACGTGAGATCCCGCCATGGCACATCTGGAGAAGGAAGCGATTTCGCGCGAGCCCTAAGGCAACAGCAGATTATCGCGGCTCTTCAAGCGCGCGTGCTTGCCATGTCAACTCTTTTGAACCCAAATAAAATTCTCGCGATAGCTGATATCATAGGCAAGCACGTTGAAACCAATATGCAGATATGGGAATTAATGCGATTGTATGATATAAGCAAATCAGTGGATCTGCAAAACATAAATCATATTGTATTAGACACTAGCAAAAGCGGGCTTTTGGTTGTTGACCAAAATGAGGAAGGAACCTATCTTCTTCGGCCTAGCTTGGGTGCTACTGATTTTTCCCAAATACAGCAAACCGCGCAAAATCTTGTTTCTGAAAACACTCAAACAAACCCAATAAAGACAACGGAAAAAAACATAGAAACAAAACTAAAAGTAGCCATTCAGAACGGCACAGACCACGAAGGATTAGCAGCCCAAACCGCTGACAAAATTCGCAATCTTTCTATTGTGATTTCTGATATTTCAAACGCGAGCCAAAAAGGATATGAAAAAACAGTTATTTACGCTTTATCTGAAAACGCAATGGAACAAGCGCAAAAAATACGCGAAATTCTTAACGCGAATATATCCCCTACTATTCCAGAATTCTTAAAAAAAGAAAATGTTGATGTTATTATTATTGTTGGAGAGGATAATGTATGAATATAGCGAAAGCAGTTATAGTTGGAAGAAGCAATGTTGGAAAATCTTCTTTGTTCAATAAAATTATTGAGCAAAGGCGGGCTTTGGTTTTGCCTGAGGCAGGCACCACGCGAGATGTGCTGGAAGCAGAGGTTCATTGGAGAGCTCAGCAATTTATTCTAGTTGATACAGGAGGGCTAGACCCTTTAAAAACTGATACTTATCATGACTCTATTATCTCGCACGCTATTAGCGCAATGAAAAAAGCAGATATTATTTTATTCTTGGTTGATGTTACTGTTGGATTAATTGATGAGGATAGGCGCATTTCCAGAGAATTGCGCAAATCAGGAAAGAAAATTCTTTTGGTTGTAAATAAATGCGACAACGAGCGCCGAAGAATTCATGCTAAAGAATTTGTTTCTCTTGGGTTTGAACAATATTCAATATCAAGCACTAATGGATCTGGAATTGGGGATCTTTTAGACGCGATTCTAAAAGCATTGCCAAATTCTCTAGAAAAATCAATTGCTTCTGAAATAACGCTTGCTTTGATTGGAAAACCAAATGTTGGAAAATCATCCATCCTAAACAGCATTGCAGGAGAAGAGCGCATGATTGTTTCGGAAAAGCCGCACACAACCCGGGACTCACAGGACATATCTATCAGCTATAAAGATACGCAATATACTGTAATTGACACTGCTGGCATTAGGCGAAAAACAGATAAAAATGATGAGATTGAGGAATTAAGCATTAACAAATCAATATCAGCAATTGACCGCTCTGATGTTGTTGCTTTGATTGTTGATATTTCAAAGGAAATGACAAGCCAAGACAAGAGATTAGCACGCGAGATTGAAGATAAAGCAAAAGGGCTTTTTGTGGTAGCTAATAAATGGGATTTAATTCCAGAAAAAGACGAGGCAACTTTAAATAAATACACTAACTATATTAACGCGAATTTTCCGAATTTAGCTTGGGCTCCAATTGTGTTCACAAGCGCGAAAGACAATAAACGGATAAAGGAAATTTTGGTTCTGGCAAAAGACATTAGCCAAAACTTGAAGCGCGAAATCACGCTTAATGCCTTAGATAAGTTTTTAAAGTCATGCATAAAAAAACGCAAGCCAACTATTGGAAAAGGAACTAGAAGGCCTCGCCTTCTTCTGCTTAAGCAGGTTAGAAGCAATCCGCCGGTGTTTGTGCTTGAAATTCCAAATAAGACAAATCTTGGCATATCATACCAACAATTTTTAACTAATTCTTTGCGGGAAAAATTTGATTTTGAGGGCGTGCCTTTAACTTTAGTGGTAAAAGAGCGGGAATTGAAAAAAGATGAAATGAATATCTCCCCGCCAAAACGTAAGCGCCTCACTCATAGACATAGGAGGATATAAATATGAAACTAATAATCGGCCTGGGAAATCCAGGTGAACAATATAAAAACCAAAGGCATAACACTGGCTTTCGCGCGCTAGACGAATTAGCAGACAAAAAATCATTCAAACAAAATGACAAATTCAACGCGCTTATTTCCGACTCAAAGATTGGCAAATCAAAAGTAATTCTTGCAAAACCGCTTACATTTATGAATAACTCAGGAGACGCAGTCGGAAAAATCGCGCGGTTCTATAAAATAAAAAAGCAAGATATTTTGATTATCTTTGATGATATTGATTTAATGATTGGCACTTTGCGATTAAGGCAAGAAGGATCTTCCGGAGGACATAGAGGCATGGAAAGTGTAATTGCCAGGCTCAAGACGGAAAAAATCGCTCGCCTAAAAATCGGCATTGCTGAAAAAAAGGCAGGTAAACAGCGCGTCTCAAGCGAAGATTACATTCTCAAGCCTGCAAGCAAAGACGCAGAAAAAATTCTCAAAAAATCTTTAAAACAAGTTCCTGATATTGTTGAAGAATGGCTCGTCGGCGAGACGAAAACAACTATTTCCCTCTAAAATAAACCTGTCAGGTACCTGACGGGTTTATTTAATAATCGGCTCATACGGCCCGCCTGCAACGCTGTAGCACTGCGGGCAGGTGTGAGCCGATTATTTGTTGAATACATCGTATCCTTTTATACCACTTCAAGGCGAACCCGCAAGATAAGACGATTCTTGAGTTCCTCCCACGCACCTGCTTGTAGCGCAGGGTTAGCTGTCAAAAGACAACCAATCCTAACTTTGTGTCCATCGCAGGTAGGAGGGGTTCCCACTTTGAACAGACTACAAGCAGATGCGTAAGAAGAACGGATAAGAATATTATCATATTCATCTTGCACTTGTCAACTCAAGAATTTTGCGCTAGAATATAAACAAATTTAATCTTTGTATGGAGCAACCAGAAACTCCTCCGGATATTTCGGAGGCTATTGCGCGTATTGCGGAAAAATTAAAAAACAAGCAAAAAATCACCATAAAAACGCCCACTAATCCCATTACTCAAGGGTTTTTGCTTTCTCAGATTATTATACATAGCGATCTGTCTAAATCGTGTATTTTATTTTTGGTAAAAGATGATATTGCAAAACTCGGCATTATAACCAGCATAAAACACTGGACAAAAAACGAAAAAAAGATGCCCTTACACCCCACTTTGTCCACAACCGCGCTCGCGGATATAAAAGACAATAAGGCCTGCTTAGTTATCCTCACCCAAGAAGAAGCAAAACAAAATTTGCCATCTAAAAAAACTTTTGAAGCGCATACTATCAACCTGAAAAAAGCGCAAAAACTTTCAAAAGAACATTTGTTGAAAAAATTAGTTGATAGCGGATATACTTTAGAACGCACTGCCCAAGAAAGCGGAATTGCTTCCAGCCGAGGAAGTATTGTTGATATATGTACTCTGGAAAGCAGGCATATCATACGGGTTGATTTTGATGATGAAATAATTGAGAGCATCAAAACTATCACGCAAGACAAAAAGCTGGAAACAAAAGAAGTTGCCCAAACAAGAATCATTCCCTACTCACTTGATCATATAGAACACAACAGCCACGGGTTCGCTCCGGAAAGCGGCAGGTTCGCTCCCGAAAGCGGCAGGTTCGCTCCCAGCGGACTTGTCGCTGGCTCAGATGATCCGAAAAGCGACCCTGCCGCTGAGATTGGGAGCGACAAGGCCGCGAGCGAAAGACGGGCGGCCGCGGGAAAAAGCGGCAGGTTCGCTCCCAGCGGACTTGTCGCTGGCTCAACTGGCGCAAAAAGCGACCCTGCCGCTGAGATTGGGAGCGACAAGACCGCGGATTCGGAAAACGACAAGGCCGCGATCAAAAAGGCCACTTATAGAGTCCAGCTCAATGAATATAATCCAAAAATCAAGCATATTATTTGCGATCCATTTCCACGCGAATATGATATTGAAACATGCTTCACGCAAAAAGACGCGCAACTGCTGGCAAAACTTTCTCAGCCAGCGCATGATGTTCGCGCGAAACACGCGCTTCCTTCATTCATAAAAAATCTCCAAACAGGAGATTATGTGGTGCACCTTGACCATGGAATCGCGCGTTTTGAAGGAATGGTTGAGCAAAAAATCGGAAATATTACGCGCGAATATTTCAAGCTATGCTATGCCCAGGAAGATGCCTTGTTCCTTCCGGTTACTTCCGCGGAAAAAATGGAAAAATATATTGGAGACCCAAATCCAACGCTCAATAGATTATCAAGCAATAGCTGGGGCAAGCAGTTGAGCAAAGCAAGCTTAGATACTCTGCACCATGCACGCGAACTTTTAAACACTCAGGCAAAACGGCAACTCTCAAAAGCAATTGAAATTCCGCGCGCCAAAAATATTGAAAATGATTTGGCAAAAACATTCGCGTATGATGAAACAGAAGATCAAAAAAAAGTTATTGAAACAATTTATCATGACCTAGAGCAGGACACTCCAATGGACAGGCTTGTTTGTGGGGACGTTGGATTCGGAAAAACAGAAGTCGCTATCCGTGCCTCGGCAAAAGTCGCTTTAGAAGGGTTCCAAGTCGCGGTTCTATCTCCTACTACTATTTTGACCCAGCAGCATATTGATACTTTTACGGACAGATTAAAGCACACTCCCTTGAAAGTCGCGTCCCTCTCTAGATTTCAATCTAAGCAAGAACAGCAAGAAGTGATTGAAAATTTAGGCAAAGGAAAAATTGATATTATAATAGGCACGCACCGCATTCTTTCTCAAGACGTGAAATTTAAAAACTTAGGATTGATTGTGGTTGATGAAGAACAGCGATTCGGCGTAAGCCATAAAGAACAGCTTAAAAAATTGCGAAGCCAGTCCCATGTTCTTACTTTGACCGCAACCCCTATCCCCCGCACTCTTCATTTGGCAGTCAGCGGAGTAAGGGCTATTTCAAATATTACTACTCCTCCATGTGGCAGAAAGCCGATTGAGACCATTATTGAGCCATACAATCAAAAGCATATTGCTAGCGCGATTCAAGAAGAAATAAAACGCAAAGGACAAGTATATTATTTATATAATAAAGTTGAAACCATGCATCTTAAAAAACAGGAATTGCAGGAATTGCTTCCTAAAATTCGGATTGGCATGCTCCATGGGCAAATGCCAGAGCAAGAAATGGCAAAACAGATGCACGCGTTTGATAAGAAAAAAATTGATGTTTTAGTTTGCTCCACTATTATTGAAAACGGGGTTGATCTTCCGAATGTGAACACTTTGATTATTGATAATGCAACGCAATTCGGGCTTTCCCAATTGCACCAGATCCGCGGAAGAATCGGCCGTGGAAAACGGCAGGCATATGCTTATTTTTTCTTTAGAAGGCAAAAGCTCACAGGAGAAGCTGAAAAGCGATTAAATGCTTTAGAAGCTGCAAAAGAGCTTGGAAGCGGGTTTGATATTGCGCAAGCTGACATGGAAATCCGCGGAGTTGGCAATGTGCTTGGAAAATCCCAGCATGGCCATGTTAAGTCAATTGGATTGGGATTATATCTGCGCTTGCTGAATAATGCTGTTGAAGAAATTAAATCCGGCACTCCTAGTGAAATGCTTTCTGAGATCAGTGTTGACTTGCCTATTGAAGCGCGCATTCCGAAATTCTTTGAGCCAGACAAGCAGAAACGTATTGAAATGTATCATCAATGGGCTTTGCTTGATTCTATTGATGACCTAAATGAGGCAAAGGATAAATTGCTTGCCCAAGGCGCTCTGCCTAAACCAATTGAAAATCTGTTCTATATTCTTGGCTTGAAAATTCTTGGCATAAAAGCTGGCATTGAAGCTATTGATACTGCGTACGCGTCTCAGACCTCGCCTGATCAATATGTTATTTTGCGCACTCATCATCCAACTGATCCAAAAACATTTGCCAAGATGCTAGAGATTTGCCAGCACTGGCAATATGGCACTGATGAGATTAAAGTTTTGAAAAAAGATATGGGAGCTGACTGGATGAAGAAGCTTGAAAAAAGCATAAAGGTGCTATTATAAAAAGGTGAGACCTTTTGAAAAGGTCTCACCTTTTTATAACACCTTTTTATAAACAAAAAGAAAAGGCATCCAGATTAAATGATTCTATCTGAATGCCTAAAAAAGATGATTATGGTATAATTTACTTTACCCCCTTCACTCCTTTAGAAGAAGAAAAAAGATACAACTGGCGCGAAGGGTGAGATTCTTTTTCAACTACCTGAAGTTCCGGTGGAGTATAATTTTCATCATACTCTTTCCAATTATCAAATATCTGATGATTGTTTCGCCCATCTTCAAGCGCTTTAACAGCGCTCAAGATGAGCCCGAAACTCCGAGTCCGAAGAAATTTTTGGAATTTCTGCATATTATCAATTCCAAATTTTTCTCGAAGCCCATTGTTCTTCCTCACGAGATTACAGAGATTTTCAATCTCTTGCGTCTTGCGAGGATTTCTTTGCCCTTGTATTTCTATCATATTTACCTCCCCAGAAAATATGATAAATTAGGGTAAAATTTAAAAAAACTACCCATATTATACCAAAAACATCAAAAATGTCAATATCTAATCAAAACCAAAACACAAAATATTACCTAGGATTCGCCAAAATCCCGTGCATTGGGCCTGTTAAATTCAAACAATTGCAAAAGTGCTTCCCTACTTTAGAGCAGGCATGGAACGCGCCCATGCACACGCTTTCTGAACTTGGATTTTCCCAAAACAACATTTCCGAATTCATACGCTTGCGCCAAGAGATAAATCTTGACCAAGAAATAGAAGCGCTTGAAAAAGAAAACATCACGCTTTTGACAATAGAAGACGAGAACTATCCAAAACTTCTCAAAGAAATTTACGATCCTCCATTCGTTCTTTTCTACCGCGGAACATTGCCAACAGACAATGAATTTTTAGTCGCGATTGTTGGTTCGCGCAAATATTCTAATTATGGAAAACAAATATCCAACTCAATCGCGCGAGAACTCGCGGAAAACGGCATTATAGTAGTAAGCGGACTTGCCTTAGGAATCGACGCAATGGCTCACCAGGCTGCCTTGGATTGCCAAGCAAAAACAATCGCAGTGCTTGGCTGTGGCATTGAAAAATCAAATATCTATCCGGTTCATAACCGCATGCTCGCGGATAAAATAATCGCCACTAACGGATGCGTTATGTCAGAGCATCCAATCGGCACACCCCCATATAAATCAAACTTTCCGCAACGCAATAGAATTATATCAGGACTATCATTAGGAACATTAATTATTGAAGCAGCGCTAAAAAGCGGAGCGCTAATTACAGCCAGATTCGCGCTAGAACAGAACCGCGAAGTATTTGCCGTGCCCGGGCCAATCACAAGCTTAACAAGCGAAGGAACAAATAATCTCATTAAAATGGGAGCGCGTCCCGCCACTTGCGGACAAGATATTTTAGATGCCTTGAATTTAAAACAAGCAACTGACTATATAGCGACCCAGAAAATCACAGCAGACAGCAAGGATGAAGCAAAATTATTAGAGCATCTCTCGCGCGAGCCAAAACATATTGACGAGCTAGGGCGCTTGACTAAAATGCCTTCAAGCGCTATAAATGCAACATTAACGCTTATGGAAATGAAAGGCAAAGTAAGGCACTTAGGTGCCATGAAATATGTGCTGGCGCGATAAATATATGCAAATCTCAACATCTCAAAAACTCTCTCTCCTTTCCGCTATATTCGTGGCATCGCTCATTGCCGCGAATTTGCTTGGCGTGAAAATAACTACCCTGCTCGGCATAAGCGTATCAGTGGGAATTTTCGCGTATCCAATTACATTTTTGATTACTGACTCCATAGAAGAGGTATTCGGCAAAAAACCAGCAACACATCTTATGTACAGCGCTTTAATCGCGCAGATTCTGGTATTCATCATCATAGTCATTGCCATAAAGCTCCCTTCATCAGAAAGATACGAATTCAATGATGAGTATGTTATTATATTTTCAAGTTCTTTGCGCATTATTATCGCGAGCATTATAGCGTTCTTCTTAAGCCAGACCCATGATATCTGGGCGTTCAATTTCTGGAAAAAACAAACCAATGGCAAATTCCTTTGGTTGAGAAATAACTTATCAACAATCGCAAGCCAATTTCTTGATACTACCATTTTCATGTTTATCGCGTTCTATAATATCAGCCCCAAGTTTGATAGCGCGTTCATCTTCTCTTTAATCATTCCCTACTGGCTATTCAAAGTCGCATTCGCTTTAATTGACACGCCTCTTGTATATGCCTTGGTGTGGTGGCTTAAAAAGGATAAACATGACTAAATCATTCAAACCATATTACAACGCTGTTGCCTATCTTGAGTGCTTGGCCTCATCAAGCCATGATACAGCATACATGAAAACTCATTCAGCGCATCCAGAGCAGTATGTGGAGCGCACCAGAGAATTTATAAACCGCCTTGGCCACACGGACCAGGGTTTTCGTTTTATTCATGTGGCAGGCACTTCAGGCAAAGGATCCACTGTAGCGTATCTGCATAACATATTACACAAGGCAGGATATCGCGTGGGCTCATTCACTTCTCCTTATTGCACCACTTCCATTGAAAAAATCAAGGTTGATAAAAAATTCATTGACCCGATTGTGTTCGCGAAACTGGTTGATAAAGTAAAGCCCGTGATCGCGGACATGGACAAGGATTATATTTATGGCAGGCCATCATACTTTGAAATATTTTTTGGATTATCGCTCCTGTATTTCAAAAAAATGAAATGCGACTTTGTGATTCTGGAAGTTGGCTGTGGTGGCAGATACGATGCCGGTAATATCATAGAAAAATCCATTTCAGCAATCACGAATATCGGGCTTGATCATACGCATCTTTTAGGAAAAACCTTGCCTAAAATCGCCAAAGAAAAGGCAGGCATTATAAAGCCGAACACTAATCTGTTTACGACTGAACGACGAGAAAGCATTCTGAAAATTTTTAAAACAATTTGCAAACAAAAGCACACCACATTTCATAAAGTTCTCCCCTCTGCAAAAGTGGCACCCTCTCTCATTTCCCCCCTTGTACTCAGGGGGGGATTAAGGGGGGGTTGCGTGGATGACGGAAAATTCCAATCAGCAAACCAAGCCCTTGCTAGCGCAATCGCCAAACATCTAAATATCAAAAACGACATCATAGACCACGCAATCAAGACAACTGAATTGCCTCCCTGCCGATTTGAAATCATGCAAAAAAATCCTCTAGTGATTCTGGATGGCGCACATAATCCAGATAAGATAAAAAGCGTTGTCCACAACCTGAAACATTTGACATGTGCTACACTATATACTATCTTTGCTGCTAGCGACACAAAAGACGCGAAAGAAATGTTGCGCATATTGCTTCCGCATACAGATGAAATCATATTTACCAAATTCAAAACTTCAAATCGCGATTCGTTTACTCCAGAGCAATTATCCAAATTCGCTGGAAAATTCAAAAATAAATCAATAGAGCATAACTCGCTAAAGGCGCTAAAACAGACAATCACGAAATTGCGCCCGCAAGACGCTTTATTGATTACCGGCTCACTGTATCTCACCGGCGAACTGCGAAAATATTGGATTTCGGAAAACAAAATATTAATTAATAGAGAAACATGTCAAACCTCGTAATTGTAGAATCACCTACCAAAGCAAAAACCATTGCCAAATTTTTGGGAAAGGATTATACCATAAAATCATCCTTTGGCCATATTCGCGACCTCCCGAAAAAGGACATTGGCATTGATGTGAATGATCATTTTACTCCTACCTATGTAGTAGAAGGCGCGGACAAGAAAAAAGTGGTGGAAGACCTCAAAAAGGCAGCCAAAAAATCTGATATTATCTACTTCGCAACAGACGAGGACCGCGAAGGAGAAGCAATTGCCTGGCACTTGAAAGAAATCTTAAATCCGAAAAAGGAGCAAATCAAGCGCATCACATTCCATGAAATCACAAAAAGCGCGATTGAAGAATCCCTGGAACATCCAAGGGATATTGACATGGATCGCGTGAATGCCCAACAAGCGCGCAGAATTTTGGATAGATTAGTTGGCTACGAACTCTCTCCGTTCCTGTGGAAAAAAGTCGCGCGTGGCTTATCCGCTGGCAGAGTGCAATCCGTAGCAGTGCGATTAATTGTTGATAGAGAAAGAGAAATCCAGCAATTTGAACCAAAAGAATACTGGACCATAGACGCGATTTTCAATAAAAAAGATGTCCCCTCCTTTACTCAAGAGGATGTCCCCGCTAATGTCCCCTCCTTTACTAAGGGGGGGATTCAGGGGGGGTTATCCCTTGATCCAAAAAATCTTCCACAAGGATATTTTTCAGCCAAACTGCAATCCATCAATGGTGGCTCGCTAGATAAATTTGAAATTGGCGATGAAAAACACGCAAGCGAGCTTTTAGACGCGCTTAAAGATGCCAAGTACGCAATCTCGCGCGTTGAAAAAAAGCAAACAAAAAAAAGCCCATACGCGCCATTCACTACTTCCACGCTTCAGCAAGAAGCAAACCACAAGCTCTCCTTTTCATCAAAACAGACCATGCGCCTAGCGCAGCAGTTGTATGAACAAGGGTATATAACATACATGCGTACTGATTCTGTGAATTTATCAACCAAATTCT
>PCVT01000076.1:3165-3907 GCA_002787075.1 Parcubacteria group bacterium CG11_big_fil_rev_8_21_14_0_20_41_14 | reverse complement strand
TTCAGGGCATGCATTGCGCGTCCTGTGCCAATATTATTGAACGATCTTTAAAGAAAGTCCCGGGGGTTAAGGAAGGGAATATTAATTTTGTTGCGGAGAAGGCTTCAGTTTTATTTGATGCGGAACAATCAAATATTACGGATTTAATTCAAGCAGTTCAAAAAGCTGGGTATCAGGCCCAAGAATTTGATTCTCAAGATACGGAGTCTGAAACGCGAAGACGAGAAACAGAAAGTAAAAATTATTTTCGGAAATTTATTTTTAGCCTAACTCTAAGTTTGCCCTTGTTTTATTTCATGTTGTTGGATTTTTTTACTTGGCTACCAGGCGCCGGAGTCTTACCGCCCTATTTTGGAATTATTTCAATAATTCTGACGACGCCCATTCAGTTTATAATCGGTTATAGTTTTTATAGAGGACTCTGGGCAGGCTTGCGCATGAAGACCTTTAATATGGATAGTTTAGTTGCCATTGGCACTTCCACTGCTTATCTCTATAGCTTAGTTTATTATGTTGTTTATGTAGTGCAAAATGGTTCTTTAATTGGTTTAGCTGGCGCCAAAATTCCGGAATTATATTTTGAAACCGCTGCCTTTTTGTTTACTTTTGTGGTACTAGGTAAATGGTTGGAAATTAGAGCGAAGGGGCACACTTCCGATTCCATTAAAAAATTAATGGGTTTGCAGCCTAAAACTGCACGCGTTATTCGTCAGGGAGTTGTGAGTGACTTGCCGATAGAGAC
>PCVT01000076.1:1953-3154 GCA_002787075.1 Parcubacteria group bacterium CG11_big_fil_rev_8_21_14_0_20_41_14 | reverse complement strand
ATTACTAAAGGTCATTCGTCGGTTGATGAGTCTATGATTACCGGGGAAAGTATGCCCACCGAAAAAGTGATAGGAGACACAGTTATTGGCGCGACGATTAATAAGACGGGTAGTTTTGAGTTTAAAGTAACACGTGTTGGCTCAGAAACAGCTTTAGCTCAAATTATTCGCTTAGTGGAAGAAGCCCAGGGCTCTAAAGCCCCGATTCAAGCTTTTGCTGATAGAATTTCTGCAGTTTTTGTGCCGACGGTAATTGCTCTAGCTTCGCTTACTTTCTTAGTTTGGTATTTTATTTTAGGAGCGGAATTAAGTTTTGCTTTAATGACTTTTACCGCCGTGATTGTGATTGCCTGTCCTTGTGCTTTGGGCTTGGCGACTCCGACCGCGCTGATGGTGGGAACCGGACGGGGTGCGGAACAAGGTATATTAATAAAAGGCGGAGAGCCTTTGGAAGCGGCTTGTAATATCCAGGTTATGGTTTTTGATAAGACAGGAACTCTAACTAAGGGGCATCCGGAAGTGACTGATATTTTAGCTTTAACTTCTCTTATTAAGAATGAAGTGATGAGTATTGCTGCTAGTCTGGAAAAGATGTCGGAGCATCCTTTGGCGGAAGCGATTTATGGTCATGCCGGGAAGACCGGAATAAAATTAGTTAATGTTGATAATTTTCAAGCTGTTCCCGGGCATGGCGTCCAGGGAGAAATAAATGGCCAGGAATATTATTTTGGTAATCGTAAATTAATTGCTACTTTGCCGACGCTTAATATTGAGACAGTTAATGATCGCATGACACAACTAGAAGAACAGGGGAAGACTGTTATGTTGCTGGCCAGTAAGACAGAAATTATCGGGGCGGTGGCCGTGGCCGATACAGTCAAAGAAAGCTCTCGTTCAGCCGTCAGTTTATTACAGAGAATGGGTATTACAGTGTATATGATGACCGGTGATAATGAGCGAACGGCACGAGCGATAGCTTCTCAGGTTGGAATTGATAATATTTTAGCCGATGTTTTGCCGGCCGGTAAAGCCGAACAAATTAAGATAATTCAAGCAAGCGGAAAAAAAGTAGCGATGGTGGGTGATGGTATTAATGATGCACCGGCTTTGGCGCAAGCCGATTTAGGCATTGCGATGGGTAGTGGTACTGACGTGGCCGTGGAAGCTGGTGGGATTGTTATTATAAAGAATGATTTAAATG
>PCVT01000076.1:0-1941 GCA_002787075.1 Parcubacteria group bacterium CG11_big_fil_rev_8_21_14_0_20_41_14 | reverse complement strand
CCGTAGAATTATCGCGGGAAGTGATGGATAAAATTAAGCAAAACATGTTTTTTGCTTTATTCTATAATGTTATTGGTATCCCTATTGCGGCTAGAATATTTGTGAGTGTTGGTTTAGTTTTAAAACCGGAATTAGCCGGATTAGCCATGGCTTTAAGTTCTATTTCCGTGGTTACTAATTCTTTGCTTCTTAAATATTTTCGACCGCGACGACGTAATTACTTATCAAAAATGGCACCAGTGCTGATGGTTCTAGTATTTGGTTGGCTATTTTGGGAATTCGCTAAAATCAGCGGTGGCATGGTAAAATAAATGTATTGACTAGAAGAAGTTTGAGAAAAAAATTATTAGATTAATTAATGATAAAAGATTTACCCTTGGCCACTTATTTCCGTCCGAAAAGTTTGGCGGAATTTGTTGGTCAGGAAAAAATTGTCGGCTTGGATAGTTGGTTATATCAAGCTATTAAACAAGATAGGGTTCCATCCTTAATTTTTTGGGGGCCGCCCGGGAGCGGGAAGACCACCTTGGCTTTTATTATTGCTAAAGAAACTAAAGCGGAATTTAGAGAGCTGAGTGCAACTTCCAGCGGCCGTCAAGATTTAAGGGTGGTGGTTGAGAGAGCTAAAGAAGGTAAGCATTTAGGATTGAAGACTATTTTATTTATTGATGAAATCCATCGCTGGAATAAAGCCCAGCAAGATGCTCTTTTACCGAGCGTGGAAAATGGTACGATAATTTTAATCGGGGCAACGACCGAGAATCCTAGTTTTGCTGTTAATGGCGCTTTGTTATCACGTGCTAAAGTGGTGGTGCTAGAAGCTCTGGAAAAAGATGATTTAGAAATTATAGTTAAACGAGCGGCGAAAGAATTAAAAGTTAAGTTAAGTTCGGAAGTTCGCGATTTAATTGTTAAATTTTCTAATGGTGATGCGCGTAAAGCTTTAAATATTTTAGAAAGTGCGGCTGAGGCTATCGAGGCTAACCCTATTCAGGACAAAAAATCTCCTAAATCACATTCTGGCGTAGGTGATAAAATCGCCATTACGCCGCAACTAATTAAAAATATTATTAATAAGCCGAATTTGCTTTATGATAAAAAGGGGGAAGAGCATTACAATATAATTTCCGCTCTACATAAATCAATGCGGGGTGGTCATGCTGACGCGGCTGTTTATTATCTAGTGCGCATGATTGCAGCCGGGGAAGATCCTCTCTATATTGCTCGTCGTTTAATTCGTTTTGCTTCAGAAGATGTTGGCCTGGCCAACAATAGCGCTTTAATGCTGGCTAACGCCGCCTACGAAGCTTGTCAGAAGACTGGCTTACCGGAATGTGGCGTGAATTTAGCGCACTGTGTTATTTATTTAGCTAAATCCGCTAAAAGTATTAGCGCTTATGTCGCTTATCAGCGCGCTCAGGCAGAAGTGGAAGAGTCAGGAAATTTGCCGGTACCGCTACACTTACGTAATGCCCCGACTAAATTAATGAAAGATTTGGACTATGGTAAGGGCTATAAATATACGCCTCTAGAAGATGATTCTAAACAAGAATATTTACCTGATCAAATTAAAGGTAAGAAATTTTTATAATATTTTTTATTGCTTTGTGTGTTTGCACTTTTTTTAGCTACTCATTTTATTTAAAGCCATTTTATAACCGCGACCGGTAAAAGTATGGATGAGATTACGACGACCTTTAGCGTTGAGTTTACGTCTTAGTCCGGCTAGGTGTGTTTCTAGGGAATTAGAAAAAGGATCGGCGTTATAGTCCCAGACATGTTCTAAAATTTCACTGCGAGAAACTATTTGACCGCGCCGAAGCATCAGATAGTGCAGTAGAGCAAACTCTCGTCGAGTTAAATAGAGCTCTTGACCGCCTCGGCGAACGATTTGACTATGAGTATTGAGTGTTAGATTATCCAATTTAAAAAATTCTCCTT
>PCVT01000074.1 GCA_002787075.1 Parcubacteria group bacterium CG11_big_fil_rev_8_21_14_0_20_41_14 | reverse complement strand
TGTTATTACCGATAGTATGCCAGGCAACTCCACCGAAACTATTAATAATAGGACTAAGTGGTGGAACTATTTTTTTAATTAGATGAGTAATTCAATTTTTATTAAAAAGAATTTTAAAAAGGGAGCCGAGAAGGGGGATCGAACCCCTGACCTACGGTTTACGATACCGTCGCTCTACCAGCTGAGCTATCTCGGCTTGTTAATTGGCGTTTTGTTTGGAGCGGGTAAGCGGAATCGGACCGCCTTCTTCAGCTTGGGAAGCTGACGTAATAACCATTATACGACACCCGCCTTATAGTGAAGTCTGCTTAGGCAATAATCGTATTATAAGGTTATCTGCACACTTTAGTCAATCCGTTTAAGATATTATTATGTTTATCAAGAATAAAATCAAAACTTTTTCTCGGAACTTTATATTCCGTTTGGGCGTTATCGCCGTATTGTTGTTGATGAGTGCCACCGGCGTGCAAGCTGCGAGTGGTTTGGAAATAGATTATAACCCGGCTGCTTTTACGGCACCGGCGACTCTTAACATTTCTAATGATTTAACGGCCGCTAATTTGCCTTGGCAAAAAACGGCCATTACTCCGGTGTATCAGTATTCTTTAATCAGTAAGGGATTACATGACCCGATTTATTCTTTTAATCTTAAAGTTTATTACGACGGTGACAATAATAATCACAAGCAGATTTATGTTCAGGACTCTTTAAGCGGGAACTGGAGTCCTTTGGTAACCGTTGATTCTCCCGAGGGTAAATATGTGAGTGCGGTAACGCGTAGTAAACAGGGTCGCCTGATAGTCTTAGCTGATGAGGGCGTTATGACGGTCGGTAAGGCTAGTTGGTATAAATATAAAAATGGTTTATTTGCCGCCTCTCCTGATTTTGCTAAAGGCTCAGTCCTGCGAGTTTATAATCTAGATAATAATAAGTCGGTAGATGTTACAGTTAATGACTATGGCCCCGATCGCTCTATCTTTCCCGATCGTGTTATTGATTTAGATTATGTTGCCTTTAGTCGGCTCGCCTCTCCCGGGGCCGGTGTTATTTACGTTAAAGTAGAACCGGTGACAGTGGTGGAGTCAGACACAGTCAAGGCTACGCCACAAAATACCGCTACGCCAAATGTCACCGCCTCTTCCTCTATCATTGTTTGGGAAAAAACTGGCGAAATGTTATGGGGCAAGGATGAAACTAGGGTCGCGCCTTTAGCGAGTTTAACAAAATTAGTGGCTGTAAAAGTATTTTTAGATACAAAACCGGATTTAAATAAAGTTGTTACTTATGAATATCAGGATGAAAAATATAATTATGAATATGTTAAGCCTTGGGAGTCGGCGCGTTTAACCGTCAAAGAGGGAGATACCTTAACTATCGGCGATCTTTTGTATAGCGCTTTGGTGGGTTCGGCTAACAACGCCGTAGAGAGTTTAGTTCGTGTTAGCGGCTTAAGTCGTATTCAATTTATGGCTAAGATGAATGCTAACGCCACTGCTTGGGGCGCTACTAACACTCATTTTGTGGAGCCGACCGGATTATCAATTGAAAATATGAGTTCTCCTCGTGACTATGCTATAATAACTAAAGAGGTTTTGGATAATCCGATTATAAAAAAAGTTTCCACAACTTTGCGTTATAGTTTTAAAACTATTAACACTAAAAAGGCGCATACTCTTAACAACACTAACCAACTTTTGCGCGCTGGTACCTATGATATTTCCGGTTCTAAGACCGGTTTCCTAAATGAGGCGGGTCATTGTTTGATGACAAGAGTCGCAACCGCCCAGGGAAATTTAATTTCCATTAATTTTGGTTCAACTAGTAAAGCAGCGAGTTTTCGTGATAATGAATTATTAATAAAATACGGTTTAGCTCTTTTAGCTAATAAGTAACAGTCTCCAATGATTCACTTAGAAAACATTTCTAAATCTTACGACCATAAAAATAATGTCGTTAATGATGTCAGCCTAGCGGTAGAGCCGGGTGAGTTTGTTTCTATTGTCGGACAAAGCGGTGCTGGTAAGACTACCATCGTCCGTCTTTTAATTGGTGAAGAACATCCTGATTCGGGGCGTCTTTTAATTGGCGACTGGGATATTACTAGAATTAGTCGTCGTGAAGTCTCTTATTTACGACGTCAGATTGGTGTAATTTTTCAGGACTTTAAACTTTTGCCGAAAAAAACTTTAGAAGAAAATATTGCTTTTGCCTTGCAGGTTTGCGGTGGTAAGCCGGCGAAAATTAAAAAGATTGTTCCTAGTGTATTAAAAATTGTCGGCTTGGAAGATAAAGGAAAGCGTTATCCTCATGAAGTATCCGGTGGTGAACAACAACGGGCGGCTATTGCGCGCGCTTTAGTACATCAGCCGAAAGTTTTATTAGCCGATGAACCAACTGGTAATTTGGATGCCATTAATGCTGATGATATTATTAATTTACTGCTACGTATTAACCGTTTCGGTACGACTGTAATTTTAGTGACGCATAACAAAGAAATTGTTAATCGTTTAAATAAGAGAGTGGTGACTATGGACCATGGAGTAGTGATTAGTGACTTGGCGCATGGTAAATATTTGCTTTAAGATTTTATGCTTTTTCTTTATCGTATAATTAAATTTAGCTTGCAAGATATTTTTCGTAATATTTGGTTGACCTTGGTAACTATTACGATTCTTTTGTTGGCTCTTTTTGCAATTAATACTTTAGTCACGGTTCGTTTGGTGAGTGATACGGCGGTAGCGGCGATTAAAGAAAAAATTGATATTAGTTTGTATTTGCAGACTGATGCTCCCGAAAGCTCTATTTTAGCCTTACAGGACAAGATTATTGCTTCACCGCGTGTGAAGAGCGTGGACTATATTTCCAAGGATGAGGCGATTACCTCTTTTCGCGAGCGTTATGCTAACGATCAGGCGATACTAGGGGCCTTAAAAGAGTTGGGTCGCAATCCTTTGTCGCCGAGCCTAACAATTATTCCGAAAGATTTTAATGAGTCCAATTTAGTTATTAGCGAGTTGAGAGTATTAGATAGCTCTATTATTGAGTCACGTGATTTTTCCGATAATAGTATTATTTTAAGTAAAATCAATAATATTACTAAGCGGGTTAATGAAGTTGGTTTATTTATTATTTCTATTTTTATCTTGACCAGTTTATTGGTAGTTTATAATGCGATTCGGGTCGCAATTTATACGCATCGTCAGGAAATAGAAATTATGCGACTGGTGGGGGCCTCCAATTTCTTTATCTACATGCCTTATTTATTCTCCGCTTTTATGTATGCCTTGTTTAGTGTTTTAATAATTATAGGTATTTTCTATCCCTTTTTGACATTACTCCAGCCTTATTTGGAAGCCTTTTTTGTTGGTTATAAC
>PCVT01000100.1 GCA_002787075.1 Parcubacteria group bacterium CG11_big_fil_rev_8_21_14_0_20_41_14 | reverse complement strand
TCTCGCGCCTCCTCCCCCCACCCCTCCGCCGCGAAGCGGAAAAAGAAATGGAAAGGAAATTTTTGGTTTTGCTTCGCCACAAGGAAACTCCACAAAGGGCAACAAAGTTATCACATTGAAGCCCATTTGCTCCATTTCCTTGTGGCGACCGAGGCGCGTGCCATAGCGACGTTTGGTGGTAGTTCTAGCATCCGCGAACCACACACAACCGCCTACGCATAGCCCGCTCGCATTCGCTTGCGCTGGCTGCTTCGGCGTTGCGTGTGTTCGCTCGATGGCTTCGAGAGAGTTTAGTGATGACTCTAAAGAATTATGGATTGTGCTAGGCACAAACAAATCTGTATGTGTTTGCCCCGCCCACCCTATGCGCGCACAAACTAAATTTTGTTGGACAAGAGGAAACAAAATTTAGTCTCCCAAGTCAAACGAGGTTTTTAATCCTTGTTCTCGCTCAAATCTTTCTATAGCCAGCTGAATGAGGCGATCAATGAGTTCAGTATAAGAAATGCCACTTGCTTCCCAAAGGCGCGGGTACATACTGATTTTTGTGAATCCTGGAATCGTGTTTATTTCAATTACAACAAACTCGCCGTTTTCTTTCAGGAAAAAGTCTACACGCCCCAACCCTTCGCACTCCAAAGTCCTAAAAGTTTTAATTGCCAATTCTTGAACTTGTTGTTTCACTGTCTCCGAAACTTCCGCAGGTACTTTTAGTTTCGCTCCATTTTCATCAATGTATTTTGCTTCGTATGAGTAAAATTCGTGATTTGGCAGAATCTCGCCAGGAACGGAAGCTATCGGATTTTGATTACCAAGCACAGAACACTCTATCTCGCGTCCAACAATTGCTTCTTCCACAAGAATTTTTGAGTCGTATTGAAAAGCTTCGGAAACAGCTTTTTCAAATTCTTCTTTATTCTTCACTTTGCTTACTCCGACAGAAGAACCAAGATTTGCAGGTTTGACAAACGCTGGCATCCCGAGTTCTTCACTTACGGTTTCAAAATCAGTATCATCGCCTTTCTTGAAAACAAGAAATTTTGCTACAGGAATACCCGCATCACGCAATAGACGCTTCATAACATCCTTATCCATGCCAATAGCCGAACCAAGCACGCTCGCGCCTACGAAAGGGATATTGGCGAGTTTTAGAAGCCCTTGTACTGTCCCATCTTCTCCAAATGGCGCGTGCAAAATTGGAAAAACGACATCAATTGTTGTGTGAGATTTTTCGTCTGTGAGGTTAGTTAGTTGACCTCCGCTTTGTGGAATGAGAGTGACGCTTTGCTCATTCTCTCTGTTTAGTTTTATGAGTTTGGGATTACTTTCGTTGAGCAAAAATTGCGATTGATTTGGCAAAAGCCATCGGCCAGACTTATCTATACCGATCAGTGATACCTCGTATTTATCTTTATTAATCGCATCGGCAACATTTTTTGCTGATTGAAGCGACACCTCGTGCTCAGCTGATTTGCCACCAAACAATATTCCGACTCGGATTTTTTTACTCATATAAATTTACTTAAAACCAACTTCATTTTGAGAAGGCGGGATTTTTCCACCGTATCTTCGAATGATTAAAAATAATACAAATAGCCCATTTGCAATACTCCATGTGATAGGAAACAACCAAGTCAATATAGAGTAATTTGCTAAAGCAAAAAAGCTTAATCCATGTCGAAAAGAATTGATTGCATATGTTGATATAGTTTCTGAATGAGGTTTATTCCACGATTTTCTAATCGTTGGGATAAAACCAAGCATACCAACAGTAACGAGTAATACCATTGCTATCACTGGCTGTTCGGCAAGTAGCCATAGACCAAGAGCAAATATAGCTGCAATGAAAAATAGCGTGTCTGACTTGGTAATATCTTTGTCCCCTTGTCTCATTCCGAGCACAAAGATTGATAAAGAGAGTAGTGCCGCAACAAGCGTCACCCATGCACCAGGCCCGGCAGCGTCGCTTATTTGTAATGCAAAGATGATGAGCGTCACTGAACCCCATACAAACCACGTGTACACATGAGGTTTTGTTGTTCCTTTAAGGACATCGCGAAGATACGGAATATAACCAACTATTCCGAGTACTACAGTAATTACACCAATGATAGTTTTTAGATCAAACATAAATTATTCGCTACGTAATGCGACGCCTCTACTTGCATAATATCTGAGAAACTTTGACACGGGAATCGTATGATTTTCTTGCGTGTTCTGACTTACGAACCCCGATGGATTATGGAGTGTCAAAGTATTTTTTATTTTGTCATAACCCGTAACAAGTACAAGATGTCCACCGCGTTGCGTAGTATCAGCGGTTTCGTATTCTCTGATATTTGGATTTACGGAGACAATAACAACATCACCATCAGAAAGCAGCTTTTGCAGTCCGCGTACACCTAAATGAGTGTAGATTTTTGCTTCTATGTCGTAGTTTTTTATCCAATCGGCAAACTCTTTGTAATGCATGCCCGAAAGTTCACCGTTTTGCTCTTTGTACACGCCATGAGTTTTTGCATCTTTCGCAAGAACAACAATGCCTTCTTTTCGGTTCTTGAGATGTTGTAGAGCCATTGACGTACATGCCATACCACACATGGTGAGTACCCATTCAGCGTATTCTTCTGGCGATTCAGCGCCAGTATCTTTCCAGTTCGGGTCGCTCGTTTTATCAGCTCCATCTTTTAGAATTTTCTCTGCGTATTCTTGATTAGCAAACTGACTTACATACGGCACTGTATTTTCAATATAATCCTTCTGTTTAGAAAATAGAGCAGAAATTGCAAGTTGGGTATTTTGGATTTCGTTCCTTATTTTTGTGAATAGCCTCATAATTATTTCAAAAGTTCATCGCTCGCAACGCCTAACGCTTGAGCAATTTTCTCTATCGTGGAAAGCGTAGGGTTGCCTTTGCCCGCTTCAATGTTGCTCATTTGAGCACGATCAAATCCGAGAGCACGACAAATGTCGCCTTGCGACATTTTCTTTCGCTCTCGTATGCGTTTTATGTTTTTCCCGAGTCTTATTGACGAAGTTTTCATATCCACAGTTCATATTGTAGCAAGTTGTTGTGCCGTATATCAATAATGTGATATATTACAATAGATGAATATATTGCTGACGGCGAAGCAAAACCAAAAATTTCCTTTCCATTTCTTTTTCCGCTTCGCGGCGGAGGGGTGGGGGGAGGAGGCGCGAGAAAAATGCGAGGAAATTTTTTGGTTTTTGCACACGCGAGTCCGCGAGCGTGTCCGAGGCGCATTGGTTCGCATCACCACGCAATCCGAGCGTACGATTCAATCCAGAGCCACCACGCGCTCCGCGCGTGCGATTAGTCGTCAAAATCCTGCGGATTTTGCCCGAAATACATTCGAACTTCGTCCAATACA
>PCVT01000190.1:3487-4573 GCA_002787075.1 Parcubacteria group bacterium CG11_big_fil_rev_8_21_14_0_20_41_14 | reverse complement strand
GTGATTTTAGCGATGATCTTATTATTCAGACATACGAAGTGCTGTTTGAGCATTATCATGACAAACAAAGAGCTATGCTTTCGGTTTTACCGATTCAGATGCGATACGCTGGTCCGCGAGAAGCACTGCATCATGCGCTTGTGAGAAGGAATTTTGGATGCACACATATGATCATTGGTCGGGATCATGCTGGAGTTGGAAATTATTACGGCCCATTTGACGCGCAGAATATTTTTGATCGGTTTGATCAAAAAGATTTGGGTATTGAAATACTAAAATTTGGAAATGCGCATTATTGTTCAGAATGCGGGGATATTGTATTCAGCGACAACCATGAACACACGCAAGATGATGCATATTCAGTCAGTGGAACAAAGTTACGTGAAATGGTGCAGACAGGACAGAATTTGCCGGAATATATTGTTCGACCTGAAATTTCTGATATTATTAAAAAATTTAAGAATCCACTTGTATAATTTATGAATACATACAATAACAGTATTGCTAATAAAGGCTGCGTGGTTTGGTTTACCGGACTTTCCGGAGCAGGCAAAACAACCATAGCCCAAGCGCTTGAACAGCGACTTATTAAGGACAAAAAACAAGTAGAGCGCCTTGATGGAGATGTAGTGCGTCAGTCATTAACGCGGGATCTTGGTTTTTCAAAAGAAGATCGTGACACAAATATAGAGCGCGTAACATTTGTGGCAAAACTCTTGGCTCGTAATGGTGTTTTAGTACTTGTTTCTTTCATTTCTCCATACAAAAAACATCGCGAGACCGCGCGCATGGAAGTTGATAATTTTATTGAGGTTCATGTGAATTGCCCTTTGGAAGAGTGTGAGCGCAGGGATGTAAAAGGAATGTACAAAAAGGCGCGCGCCGGCGAAATTCAGAATTTTACTGGCATTGACGATCCTTATGAGGCGCCAGAATGTCCTGAGCTTGAATTAATGACCCATAAGTGTTCTGTTGATGAGTGTGTTGAGGAGATTGTTGGCTATTTACAAAAAAAGAAATTAATATAATATATGCAAAAAAGTGTGAACAATCAATCAACCTCTCTTAGTGAATATCAGCGTCATT
>PCVT01000190.1:0-3448 GCA_002787075.1 Parcubacteria group bacterium CG11_big_fil_rev_8_21_14_0_20_41_14 | reverse complement strand
CGCAAAAAGAATTAGAATGGTTTTCTCCATGGACAAAAGTTTTAGATTGGCAATATCCGAATTATAAGTGGTTTGCGGGAGGCAAGTTAAATATCACGCATAATTGCTTGGACAGGCACGCGCATTCAGAGCGTAAAGACAAGCTTGCTTTGGTATACGTGAGCGAAGACGGTCAAAGTGTTTCAGTCACTTATTCCAAGCTTTTGGAACAAGTAAATAAATGCGCGAACGCGTTGCGCTCCATTGGAATAAAAAAAGGGGATAGAGTTGTCACATATATGCCGCCAGTAATAGAGCACGCAGTATCAATGCTCGCCTGCGCGAGAATCGGCGCGATCCATTCAGTGGTATTTGCTGGTTTAAGCGACAAAGCATTGCATCAGCGCATAGAGGACTCACAAGCAAAACTAGTCATTACCGCGAACTGGACTCAGCGCAGAGGCAAAAAAATTGATCTTCACAGCGTTGTCAGAAGCGCGATTAAAGGATTGGATTGCGTGGAAAAGTCATTAGTTTTGGTGCGAGGCAATGAGCAATACGCGTTGCGCGACAATGAGCTATCTTTCCATGATTTAGTTGATAAACAATCAACTGAATGCAAGCCAGAACACATGGATTCAGAAGATCCTTTATTTATCTTGTACACTTCTGGTTCAACTGGCGTGCCAAAAGGAGTTGTGCATACCACAGGCGGATATAATGTGTATACGCATTATACAACTAAAACAGTTTTTGATTTGCGCGAGGATGATGTTTTGTGGTGCACTGCTGATCCAGGATGGATTACTGGACACAGTTATGTTATTTATGGCCCGCTTTCTGCTGGAGCCACTTCTTTAATGGTGGAAGGCGCGCCTGATTTTCCAAAACCGGATCGATGGTGGAAGATTATCGAGAAATACAACGTGAGCGTCTTTTATACTTCTCCAACCGCAATTCGCATGTTGCGCAAGTATGGGGAGGAGTATGCCAATACACATGATTTATCTTCTTTGCGCGTTCTGGGAAGCGTTGGAGAGCCTATCAATCCAGAGGTATGGAAATGGTTTTACGAAAAAATCGGGCGCGGAAAATGCGCGCTAATTGACACTTGGTGGCAGACCGAAACCGGTGGGCATATGATAGTATCGCTTCCTGGCCTGCCGCAAAAGCCGGGCGTTGCGGGTAAGCCGTTTTTTGGGATTGATGTTGATATTGTTGATAAAGAAGGCAATAAAGTCAAAGATGGAGAAAAAGGGTTTTTGATTGTGCGCAAGCCCTGGCCATCTGCGTTGCGGACTTGTTGGAATGACGAAGATCGCTTTAAGCAGTATTGGAGCGAGATTGATGGTGTATATTGCGCAGGGGATATCGCTATTCAAGACAAAGACGGATATATTCAGATTTTGGGCAGGAGCGATGATGTAATCAATGTATCAGGACACAGAATTGGGACAGCAGAACTGGAGAGCGCTTTGCTTGTGCATACAGCAGTGGCAGAAGCCGCGGTTATTGGAGTGGATGACGAAATAAAAGGCCAGGCAATAAAAGCGTTTGTAATATTAAAATCCGGATTTGACGAGTCAGAAATATTGCGCAGTGCTATTTCAGATACTGTGCGCTCTGAAATCGGTGGATACGCAGTGCCAAAAGAAATTGAGTTTGTTCACAAACTGCCAAAAACCCGAAGCGGCAAAATTATGCGCCGTGTTCTGCGCGCCAAAGAGAGCGGGGAAGACGCGGGAGATTTATCAACTTTAGAGGATTAAACTAAACAAAAAATAAACCCTTCATGGCCCCTGAAGGGTTTATTTTGTTAGCAAATTTTATAGTATTCCTTATACCACTCAACAAAATTTTTCAATCCTTCTTCTAAAGATGTTTTGGGTTCAAACCCAAGATCTTTTTTTGCTTTTTCAATGTCAGCAAAGTTTTCTAAGAAGTCGCCTTCCTGCATAGGAAGATAATTTTTTTCTGCTTTCTTTCCAAAATTTTTCTCAATCAATTCAATAAAATATCCAAGCTCTTCGCTTTTATGGTTTCCTAAATTATAGATTTCAAAATTTTGAGGTTTATCAATTGCGGAAATAGTTCCTTTTACAATATCATCAATATAGGTAAAATCACGCCTTAGCTTTCCATTATTATAAACATCAATTGGTTCTTCCTTGGTAATGCTATCTGCAAATTTAAAATATGCCATATCAGGCCTGCCCCAAGGCCCGTAAACAGAAAAATATCTTAACATTGTTATATTAAGTTTGTATAATTTATGATTAGCTTTCGCGAGCAATTCAGCTGCGCGCTTGCTTACGCCATAAGGATTTACTTGGTTTTCAACCCTTTGATCTTCTTTCCATGGAATAGGATTGTCTCCATAAACTGATGATGTAGACGCGATAACAGTATTATTAATTGAATACTCGCGCGCGAGTTCAAGAATATTTGATGTGCCTTCTATATTTACATGCAAATATAGGTTTGGATTTTCTATTGAGTTGCGCACTCCAGCATACATTGCTAAATGGCAGATTGCATCAATTTTTTCTGTGCTAAAGATTTTTTCCAGTCCGTCTTTGTCGCAGATGTCGTTGCGGTACAATTTGTAAGTATGGTATTTTTCAAGTATCGCGTTGCGGTCTTCTTTTAGTTTTGGGTCGTAGTAATTGTTAAAATTATCCACTCCAATAACAGAATCTCCGCGCTCAAGCAGTGCGCGGGATACGTGGAATCCTATAAATCCGGCTGAGCCGGTAAGTAAAATAGTTTTATCCATAACTTTTTTAAAATATCATATTTTATTGAAATAATCAATTGTTTTTTGCAAGCCGGTTTCCAGATCAATAATTGGATCCCAGTTTAATTTTTTTTGCGCTAAAGTGATGTCTGGCTTTCTGCGATGCGGGTCGTCTTCTGGCAAAGGAAGATACGAAAGTTCTGATTCGGAATTAGTGAGTCGGATAATGGTCTGGGCTAAAGAGCGCATAGTGATTTCAGCCGGGTTGCCAAGATTGATTGGTCCGTTTGTGTTGTCCGAATTCATCATAGATATTAATCCTGATACCATGTCATCCACATAGCAGAAACTGCGGGTTTGGTCGCCAGTTCCGTAAATCGTGATTGACTGATTATTCAATGCTTGCTGAATAAAGTTTGGCATTACTCTGCCATCGTTTGTGGCCATGCGCGGGCCATATACATTAAATAGGCGCACAATGCGTATATCAACATCATGTTGCCTATGATACGCGTAGCACAATGCTTCAGCAGAGCGTTTTCCTTCGTCATAACAGGATCGCGGGCCGATTGGGTTCACGTTTCCCCAATAGCTTTCATGTTGCGGATGCTCTAAAGGGTCGCCGTAAATTTCCGAGGTTGAGGTGTATAAAACGCGCGCGTTTTTCCTATGCGCTAAGTCCAAAATATTTTTTGTGCCAATGAACGCGGTATCCAGCGTCTTAATTGGATC
>PCVT01000055.1:1418-3435 GCA_002787075.1 Parcubacteria group bacterium CG11_big_fil_rev_8_21_14_0_20_41_14 | reverse complement strand
AGGATATAGTAACGGACCAAACGGGCGATTTCTTTTAGTTCCAGCATTGGGATTATGATAACATGAAATTATGAAAGTTCCGACATTGCCAAATCGGAGATTAACCATTCGCTTCTCCTTAGGGATCCACTTCATCACGAAAACTTAATCAGACTTTGAACTTTTGGTGGTTTCTTTCCAGCTTCGTGGGGGCGCCTCAACTGCCCTGCGCGCGGCCCTTCAGAATAAAAGGTTATTAGGGTAGTCAGACAATCAAATCTTTAAATTGATAATCAGCTTTACTTAATTCCGGTCAGTGGTTATTTTTTCTTTTTCAGGATTGGCGGCTGCGCCAGCAATATTTATATTTCATTCCTTGAAAGGCAATCCGTTCCGCCCGGAAAAATCTTCACCTGCCACACTAGACTTACTGCCGGTCGGGGAAAACTTGCGGAAAATTTTCGCTTGAATTTTCCAGAGAGAGAGAGTACTATCAGTTTAATATGCCAGAAGACAAACCGGAGATCAAAAAAGATCCGTCTCTTTTTCCAGTTTCGGTCGAAGCTATCAGCCAAGCTTTAACGGAAATCGAAATGAATCCGGGAGTGGCGATGATTGAAGAAGGAGAATTTTTACGGCTACAAAATCCGACTTTAAACAGAGCGTTGATGATTAATTATCAAACCAACGCCTATGGCGATCGGAGTTACATCGAGGGCGCACTCTGGGGCCACCGAATTATTCGTTCCCAATCCAAGGTTAACGGGACTGCCTTGCCCAAACTTACCGAAGAAGCGGCTAAAGCGCAAATCGACGAAACTATCGCCAAGGTTAAAAAAATGGGGCGGTTAACCATCGCCGATTATTACTTGATGGAAGCCACGGAAATAGAAAAACGAGATCCTGAATATGGCCAAACAATTAGGAATTTAACCAAGTACCGGCCCGAGGGTTGGAAAATGGTTGGTGGCTTGGTGGACGTCTATCAATTAATCACCAGAGCCGATACCCATTCACGATTGTCTTCATTAAACATTGGCGGGTAAGAAAACCGCCGGGAATTTTTACGGGAGCAACTCTTTTAATGAAGGTTTATTTTTACCTTGCCTAAACATTGTCACCCAATGTTTGGCTTCATCTTTTTGTGACAAGCTGAAGATTAATTCCTGCAGGCTTTCATAGTCAGGAGTTGTTTGGAGTGACTGGACCACAATCTTTGCTAATTGCCTAAACGGCTGGCCGTTATGACCGAACATTTCTAAGACATCAAATAAAGTTAAGCCGTCTGCAGTGCTGGTATCCACATGGTCGAAAAGATATCGGCGCAGATGCTCCGGGGTTTTTGGGTGAACAGAAATGGCGTTGACTAAGGCGTACATAAATTACTTCTCGTAAATTAAAATCCCAGTCTCCAACAATTCTTTCAGGAATTCAGCGTTATTTTGTCCGTCAGGATTTGCCAACCAACTTTCGGCCACAATCTGCGGATTAATTTTTAATTTAGGATTTATGCCCAGCTGGGCCTTTGCCGCCTCAATGTCTTCGCTTAACCGATGATGATTAAAAGAAAAATCCATGCCGAAAAAGAAATCCTGCTTGGTTCTGATTGCCAAATCAATATCTGATCCTTTTCTGGCTTTACCTTTCACCGTTGAACCGAATACATAAATTCCGGTAATCCAACCACTCCATTCAGGATCGTTAACCAATCCTTGAGCCACACTCACGGCAATTGCCATACGCTCGGCCCGTTCCGCTTCGCTTAACTTTGGCGTTAATAAATTAAAAGCTTTTTCTAATTTACTCATGTTAATTTAAATTATTATAGGGTAATACTATACCATATAATTTCAAATCTGCTATATTATTCTTAATGGCCGCCTGTGTTATCAGAAAACTCTCCAATCTCAAATCGACTCCATGAAACAAACCTTGGCCAAATTCTGTGAAGATAATCAGGTTAATGAGTTAACTTCCGGCAATATCCGCCTCAAAGTTTCATAAGGGGATAGGACAATGTTCCCCAAAGCCGAAGAAC
>PCVT01000055.1:0-1412 GCA_002787075.1 Parcubacteria group bacterium CG11_big_fil_rev_8_21_14_0_20_41_14 | reverse complement strand
GCCGGGAAGTCATGGATCTTATGTATAAATCCCAGGAGTGGAAATACTCGGTTACTTTTGACATTGTTCGGTTTAAGTAAAGAAACGTGTTGCTAAACGGAATTATTGACGGTTTTCCAGTAAGCCCATAGTTTGAATAAATCCGATCGGTTTTTCACCCGCGTAAAAGTGAAATACCAGTTAAGAAAAGAAACTTGGCGGCAAAATCTGCCAAACCTCTATGGCCGTTAAAGGCCGGAAGAAAAACGGCCTGAATGTAATAGATAAAGTCGGTCGGGAAACGGCTTTATCTTCCATTAATTGTTTCCGGTTAACCTTACCAACTACCAAGCGGTAAAAGCCGACAAAGTCAGAGAAACCAACCGGGAGATGTTTTTTCCTGCCGAAAGTCCGTTGACAACTTAGGCAACGGTAACGGCGCCGGCCGCGAAACCAACCAAATTTTTTACTTTTTCCGTGGCAGTAAGGACAGCCGATAGTAATACGGGAAAGGCCCAAATCTTTTTTTGTTTCATAAAACGATCTCCTTTTTTAGCTGATATTACAACCCAAATGCCGCTTTTTAGCAACACAAAATTTTACTTAAGCTTCACTTAGCTTTATTTTTTGAGAATCATATTGAAACTGATAAGGGTTAAAGAGCAATGGGTCGTTGATGCCTTGGTCCAGGCAGTAGCAGCACTGGATAGGCTGGATAAAAACGGCGAGACAGATCTAATTCTTAAACGAAACGAAAATCCTGAAGTTCTAAACAAACGGTGATTTAATAAAGAAGACCGGTTATAATTAGGCTTGATGCAACTTTTAAATCAAACTATCACCCAGTCTGAACTAAATAAAATTGCCCAGAGCCGTTTCGGCAATTTAGTTAAAGCCGTTGTCGACTTGGAGAAAAAGATAATGGTGGTCGATGCGGAAATGCACGCTGACGAAGAGCAATTATTGCTGCAGCAAGGCTCAAACCAGTCAAGTTTATGGGGGATTAATCTTTATCCGGATAAATTTGGCACGAGCGAGTTTGTCGAGTTTGACTCGATGATTAATTTACGTCCGGGGCAAAATAACTTGACTCGGGGAGTGGCCGACGAGAAAATCAGGAACCAAATTTTGGCGGTGGTTGACCAATGGATCAAGCCGTAACCACTTGGAACCAGCGGACGACGATGGAGCAAATGGCCAATATCGGCGCGGAAATCGGCCGGACGATCAAATGGAAACCTAAAGAAAAAGATTATGCCCAGCTGGCTTTTTTCCGGGCGTTGGAGTTATTGCAGCAAACCAAAAACGATCCCAAAAACCGGTCAAAATTGAGTGAATTGTGCCGTTTGTACGAATTACTGGTTGATTGGTGGTTGGGCAACCCGGTTTACCAAAGCGATGATCAATCCTGGGAAAAGTATTTTTATGCTTTT
>PCVT01000220.1:6618-7683 GCA_002787075.1 Parcubacteria group bacterium CG11_big_fil_rev_8_21_14_0_20_41_14 | reverse complement strand
ATGTTGATTGGATTTTGTTTGATAAAACCGGCACTTTGACTAAAGGTGAATTCCGGGTAATTGAAGTTTTGGGATTTGGCAAAGACGAAAAAGAAATTATCCAGATTGCCGCGTCTTTGGAGGCCAAATCAGAGCATGTGATTGGGAAATCTATTATTTCAAAATTGCATGAAGAAGGCCAGAAATTGCTTGAAGTTAAAAATTTTCGCGCAATCGCGGGCCAAGGCGTCACTGGCGAGGTTGTGGGGTCCAAAGCCTCGGTCGGCACTGCCAAGCTTATGCAGGATAATGGGGTAGCCATTAAGCCGGAGCAGATCAGCCGGATATCGTCGCTTGAGCAGAGCGGCGCCACAGTGATATATGTTGGGTCTGACAGCGCGCTAATCGGCGCTATCGCGCTGGCTGACACAATCAAGCCAGAATCAAGGCAAGTGATATCAGAACTCAAATCATTGGGCAAACAAGTTGCTATGATTACAGGGGATAATGAAGCAGTTGCAAAATATGTTGCTGATGAATTGGAAATTGATAAAGTATTTTCGCGAGTTTTGCCGGAAGACAAAGTAAATAAGGTCCGCGAACTTCAAAAGGGTGGATTTAAAGTAATGATGGTAGGGGATGGCGTGAACGATGCGCCAGCGCTTACGCAATCTGAGGTTGGAGTCGCTATTGGCGCTGGAACTGATGTTGCGGTTGCTTCGTCCGAGATTGTGCTAGTCAAAAGCAATCCAATGGATATTGTCAAATTAATAAAACTCTCGCAAGCAACAATGTCTAAAATGAAGCAGAATCTTGTTTGGGCTGTTGGATATAATGCTTTGGCAATTCCTGTGGCAGCTGGCGTATTCTTTTCTTGGGGGTTTATACTTAGGCCTGAATGGGGCGCGATTGCAATGACTTTATCTTCTATAATTGTTGTAATTAACGCGTTACTGCTTAAACGCGTGAAATTGGGCTGATTTCATGGTAGAACTTGCTTTTTATTGATAGATATGCTATAGTGATAGTACCTTGTTTTCGCATCTCATTTTTATTTAGGTGCGTGGTCGAAAGGTATTATCAAGT
>PCVT01000220.1:3093-6581 GCA_002787075.1 Parcubacteria group bacterium CG11_big_fil_rev_8_21_14_0_20_41_14 | reverse complement strand
GGTGCGTGGTCGAAAGGTATTATCAAGTAAGTAAGTATGCGTGTTCTGGTGTATAACCACGCACCATATTACGAAATTAACATAACCTATGGCAAAGAAGTTATATGTTGGAAATCTTCCATACGGCGTTGATGACAATCAGCTAAAAGAGATTTTCTCTGCAGCTGGAAATGTTTCTTCAGCAACCGTGATTTCTGACAAATTCTCTGGCAGGTCAAAAGGATTCGGATTCGTTGAATTTGAATCAGATGACGAAGCTGACGCAGCTATTGAAAAGCTCAATGGCAGCGACATTGACGGACGAGCAATCGTGGTCAATGAAGCGCGCCCAATGCAGCCAAGAGATGATCGTAGATAATAATTTTTTATTATAGATCGCGAAAACCCCTGCTCATTCAGTAGGGGTTTTTGTTTTGATAGATTTTGGTCGGGCTGGGCGGACTTGAACCGCCGACCTCATCGTCCCGAACGATGCGCGCTACCAACTGCGCCACAGCCCGATGTGTTTTGAGCGTATCAAAAAACAGGGGAGAAATCAATGTTTTGGATGGGCGGGAAAAACGGTGTCAGGAGTCGTTTTGCCCACAAAACGACTCCTGACACCGTTTTTGTTCTGTGCTACAATAAAATTGTATGATGCAAGAAAAATGGGAACAAGTAATTGGAAGGATAAAAGATGAGTTTGATGTGCAAACCCATCAAACCCTTGATGGAGAGCGAGAGCGGGAAACTATTGAAGAAATTATTTTTAATGGACCTATTGGAGTTATGCGTTTAACGCGAACTAAGCGGCCGCGCGTTTTAGAGGAAAAAACCTTGTACTCAAACAGGGCAGGGAGCAGTATGAGCGTGGAGCGGGTTTATTCGGATGACGAATTTGTTGATACTGTGGAAGTTTTCAAGGATGAGAATGGCGAATGGGTGCCTGTGGATAACTCTATGTTCAGCTAATTCCCCGTCTCTATATTGTGCGACACTTGGGTTTGTTTGCTTATCCAGGGAGCTGATATTGCCTTTAGGATGGTTTGATGGGGTTTGGGTTTGACGCGCTTTTGTGAAAAGCGCGTTTTTTGAAATTCCCGCGTTTCTTTGATTTCTGTGTTGCCTAAGATTGTGGATAAGGATTTTTGTAAAAAAATACGCCCTGATTCTTTCCTTGATACACTATTGTTAGTGTAAAAAGTTGAGAATCAGGGCATTGGCGTGGGAAGTATCTTCTATCCTATGGGATTGATACTTGCAGGTGTGGAGGCGTCTGGTCCGTAAAAGCCCAATTATCGGACTTTTCGGACATAACTGCCTCAAGTTTAGAGGCAGTTATCTGCCGCCATTTTGCATGGCCGTCAACCAGTGCCCAGCATGGCTGTCCGTTGCAAAACAACGGACGAGAAATTTGAAACTTAAAGATCAGTGAAGCCATTTTTTTCCTCCTCAAAAAAGATTTTAGGAACAAAAAGCTTTCTTTTTTCAATCTCCAGAATTACTGTATGATTTGATGCGTGAATCCCCTTTACTTCATTGACATCAATCACCGCAACACGGCAATAGCCGTTGTTATGCGGAATGTCAGCCAGCGCTACAGTCGCGTCCCATGTTCTTGGGTCTTCTCCAAAGCACAAGATCATTTCATCTCCCGGGCGCAGAGAATCCCCATGAATGTCTTTTATGCATATTAATTCTTTTTCATTTCCTGCGAATTTAAAAGCGCCGATTTTCGCTGCCATAAGAGACTATCCTCCCCGTTTTGTTGTCAGCTAATTAAAAGAGCGAAAAAGCGATTTAGTAAAAATTACTGAATTAAGAAGTTATAATTTTTCCCAAAGCGCCTTAAAAATCATTACATTGGTTTTATATGTATTCGCGTCCTCCACCACCACCCCAATTGGCTCTTTATCCGAATTCAGCGAAATTAGCGCGGTTTTGCCAGCATACAGCATAGTGTAAGTTGGAGCGCCTTCGTGTTTTGACAGCCATTTGCGCTCATCCAGGCCATGCAATTCCCCGCCCGGGCCGATTGAAATCGTTTGTACCGCAATTTTCCGCCTTATGCGCTCATCATTCCAATTTGGAAATACCTTATGCACAGTGTCCCGGATCGCGCTTGAGGAATATACATAATATTTCCTATCATGAGTTCTGGATACGCAATCAAGCACATCCTCCATAACCGAGCGCAAGCCAGTATCCCCTTCAAAATATTTTGCCTTTGGCTTTTCATCTGATTTTTCATATAAAGATTTTAATTCAGGAAGCACCTCTTTTATGTCTTGAGCCATTGTTTTAAGATTTTGCTCCCTTATCTTTAAAGCATGCAAAAGATGCTCTGGCGGCTCTGCAGTAAAAAATCGGTGCTTTTGCTTATCAACAAAACTTACTAACCCATCATCAATCAGCTTGTTCAGAATATCATGCACAGTTGTTCGGTTAATGTCTGAGATCTGCGCTACTGCGCGCACTGGGCCGGAGCCAAGTTTTAAAAGTGCTAAATACACTTTAATTTCTTTATCATTCAGACCAAAGTTTTTTAATACGGTTTGTATGGACATATCTTGTTGAAGCAATGGTAATCTTCTAAACAGATATTGTCAATATATTTTTTGCGCTGTTTGTGGAATAAGTAAAATTTAAGCTAATATAAGACAAAAATATTGTCAGCATTTTTCCAACGGTGTTTTATACTATTATGCTGGAACGATTTTAAATTTACCAATCGCAATAAAAGTGGTATAATTATATACATGAAGCGTGAAAGCAAGATACAAAAACAAAAAGGATTCTTGCAAATTGCCTTTGCAATTGTTTTAGCAGTGAGCTTTGTTTTAGTTTTATACGAAAACATCAGAATCAACAAACAAGAACAAAATGCTGAATCTTCTGCTCAAGGATCCCTTAATAGTATGGTAAAAGGCCAGTCAGTGAACACGAATCATGAGATTAATGACTATGGTAGAATAGTGCGGGACGCGATTATTATATTAAATAAGAATATTGACCTTATTTCGCAAGGAAAAGCCATATCAGCCGAAGAAGTCCAAGGCGCGCGCGATAATTTGCTTTTAGCGCAAGTGCCTGATATTTTTCAAAAATTACACATTAATCTGGTTAGCTTGGCATCAGATATGCTGGATACAGGCGATATTGATTCATCCAAAGAAAATATTAAAATAAAACAGGGCAATCTTTTTAATCAGTATCCTTGGCTTAAAACCATTATTATAGAATGAAACTTTCCCCAAAAACAGGCATTATAATAAGCATAATAAGCGCAATAGTGTGGGCTTGTGTTTTCGCGTTATTCTATTTCAGTACAAATGATTATGGCAAGTTCGCGCAAGCGGATTTCAGCCAAGTGCGCGGGGCTTCAGTACAGCGATTTGAGCTTTCTGAAGATGAGATACTTATAGCGTCAAAAAGCGGATCTGGCGAATATAAAAATGACCGCGTATTATTAAGCAAATACGCTGGCGAAGAAAGCATGATTTTGCGCG
>PCVT01000220.1:0-3074 GCA_002787075.1 Parcubacteria group bacterium CG11_big_fil_rev_8_21_14_0_20_41_14 | reverse complement strand
AGATGCTTATACTAAAGTTGAATATGCGGATGATAAAAATTATTTTAAAATATTAGATCCGATTTCTGGAGATGGTTTTTTGCTTAAGCAGGTTAATGATGAATATTCGCTTGTTTCTTTAGAATAATCTTTATGTTTTATTTCGCGCTTTTTTGGGCTTCATTAATCGGATTATTAGCAAGCTGGGAAATGGCATTATATTCGCCAGCTTATATTTTTTATTGGTTTGGGCTTTGCCTTGCCTCAAGCGTCTTAAGCGCTTTGTTTTTGACCAAGAACAGCGAGAATTGGAAAAAAGCAACAATTAGCCGTTTATCAATTGTTTTGTTCAGCATTGGAGTTTTGTGGTGGTTATTATGGATTGATTTTGTTCTTGTAAAATACACAATACCTTTTATTTTATGGATTTTGATTGTATATTTGGTTCAGAATTCTTATAAAATGGGAGTGCTTGGAAGAAAAGAAAAATTAGCCTTATTTTTCGGAGGCACTTATTTTTGGTCCGCGATTTCGTATGGATTGCTTACTGTGCTTGGGTGGAAGATATGGCTATGTTTGCTTATTTTTCTCGCGAGTTTTGGAATACTCATCTTTTCCGTGGTCCAGATTATTTCTGATGATATGGATTATAGAAAGACAAAAGCGTTTATTTTGTCTTTGTTTATTGGGGCTGAATTTTTTGTTGTAATTTCTTGGCTTCCGTTTGCTAGCGCGACTTTGGCGCTTATCCTGTCTGTGGGCGCTCTATTTGTATATGATTTGATAAAATACTATGTTAATCCAGATTTGATACGAAGAAGAATTATTGCTCGGAAAATAATTGTGTATGCGTTATTTTTGTTGCTTGCTTTGCTTTCAACACCTTGGCATTGATTAATTTACGCGCTCAGGATTTGGGGAGTACTTTTTATTTTTTATTTTCCATTGCAGAACATGCTGTCCAATGCCAATTGAATCGCGCTGATTTCTCCTTCGCGTTGATTTTTGAGACCAGCTTAAAAGCGAGTCAAAATTTATTTTATACCTTCCGCGAGCTATAACATATAAAAGATCTTCTTTTTTGATTGCTGTTCTAATTGATTTTTCTGACACGCCAAATAGATTAGCTGCTTGAGAAACAGACACGCGCATAAGATTAGTTTTTTCTTTTTTTGGTGTTAACATATAAATGTAGTTATTTTATATACTTCCGGTAAAGGTGGGACCTTTTGTAAAGGTCAAACCTTTATTCCAGGTATTAATTAGTTTATCTTCCACAGTAGTCTAGAAGTTATTTCCTTTTTTTATTATATATTAGCTAAAAAATAGCGCAAGTTTTTCTTCCACAGTAGTCTAGAAGTTAATATAGAAAAAAGCATAATATTTTAGTTATTTTTATGCTTTTATCAGCAATAATAGACAAAACAGATTAATTCTGCTTTAATTCGGTAACATTTATGAATAATTTCCGTCTAATAATATGTCAGGCAGTTTAAATGATAAATTCCTTTTAGCCAGCGCTCTTGCTGGAGATGAAGAAGCATTTGGGAAAATATATGATAAATATGTTGAAGAAATTTTCCGATTTGTTTTAATGCGCACTTCAAATAAAGAAGAGGCACAAGATTTAACAAGTGAAGCATTTTTAAAGACATGGGAATATGTTTCTTCTTCAAGCAAGAGAATAGATAATATTCGCGCCCTGCTCTATAGAGTAAGCCGCAATCTGGTAATAGATTATTATCGCAAATCAGGAAGGCAAGTTCAAGCATTGGATGAAGATCAATTCGCGAAGATAATTGACCAAAGCGTTGATCTAGAAGAATCCGCTGCAAAGCGCGATGACATTAAGCAAGCATTTTCTTTGCTTGATAATCTTTCTGAAGAATATCGTGAATTACTGCTTATGAGATATACGCAGGACTTATCCACATCTGAAATAGCAAAAGCATTAGGTAAAAAAGAAGGCACTGTACGCGTTGGTCTGCATCGCGCAATTAAACAGTTAAAAGAGATTTTAAAGAATGTATAATATATATGCGGTTTAGAAGCTATAAAAAAACATTATCAAAATCAGTTATAGGGTTTAGCCCTGATTCTGATTGGAAAAAATCGTCTCGAGACGCGCTTTTGGCGCGAATTAGGCAAACAGAGCATTGGCAAGAGCCGGAAAAATCCCATTCATTTGGCAGTATTTTCAGCACAATGATAGCTCCTGCCATGCTAAAGCCGGTTCTGGCTTCTCTTTTGGTTGTTTCTCTTACTATGTCTGGCTCAATATTCGCGGTACAGGCAGCTAAAGCAAGCTTGCCTGGAGATACTTTGTATTCAGTTAAACTTGGCATTGAAGATGTGCAAGTTGGTTTAGTGTTTTCAGAAAAGAAAAAAGCAGAACTTGAAGTTAAATTCGCTGGAACTAGATTAAAAGAAGTAAAAGAAGTTATTGAGAATGATATTCAAACAAAGAAACAAGCGCAAAATAGCATTAAAAAAGCAATTCAGAATTTTAATGATAATCTTGGGTCTGTGCAAAAACGGCTTGAAAAGATAGAAAATGAGCCAAAATCAGAAGTAAAAGCGCTTGAAATTTCCAAATTAGTAAATGAAAAAACAACTGAATTAGAAAGTGATTTGCTTGAAATTAAGGAAAAAATCGCTTCTAAAGACGCATTAAGCGTGCCAGTTGTTGAAGCCCTAGATAGCGTTGAATCTGAAAATCCTATTCCAGAATCAGAACAAGCTATTAGTAATGATTCTGAACAATCTGCTATTGCGGAAGATCAAGAAAAAAGCGCGCAAGAAACAGAATCTCAGGAAGCTAATGCGCAAAAATCTGATGTTTCCCAAAAAGAAGAATCTTTTGTTTCTCAAGAAACAGTCAATAAAAATACTGGCGAGACATTAGCCCAAGAAACAAAAAGAGAAGGCAAAGAGCTTCTTGATACATTGGAATTGGCTTTAACAGCGCTTGATGACGCGAATACAAAGTCCTTAGAGGTGTTTGTTGGAAAAGCAGTAGAATCAAAAAATGAGGAAGTTAAAAAAGATGCTGTGGAAAAACTGCAGAATAAAATTGAAAAAGTTGAAAAGCATAT
>PCVT01000006.1 GCA_002787075.1 Parcubacteria group bacterium CG11_big_fil_rev_8_21_14_0_20_41_14 | reverse complement strand
CTCATGCGCCTTTGCGCCGGCAAGGGAGCGGGAGCTACCGAAGATTTTACGCATGATGACTTGGGGCCGTATGGCCCTTTCTGCGGTATTGTTTTCAGGGAGGATATTGTCGTATTTCAAGCAAGTCAGGAGCGGCTTTTGGTGCTTGATAATGCGGTTCTGAACTTTCTTTGCATTGCGTTCTGGATATTCTTTGCGTATGGATAATTGCAGCTGCTCTTCAAACCAAGTAATGTTTCTGTCTGGTATGGGTTTTTCAAGCTCTTGGACAAGCTTTTGGTATACTTGCGCCAGATCGCCATAGAGAGAGGGAGACGACTCTTTCGCAACTCTCAACAAGTGCACCCAGCACTGCTGCTTGTCTCCGGGGATGTTTTGGTAGGCCGCGTATCCGTCTGAAATAATGACTCTGTTTTCTTTTCCTCCTAATGCTTCTTGAGCCACTCCTTTGCCCCTTGTGTCTTCTATGACATATCTGGTTCCTTTGTCTGTGGCAAATACCCACATCCACCAATTATGGCCGTCCATGCGCCAGCCAGTCTCATCAGCGTACACTGCCTTGGCTTGCTTAATGAGTTCTATGATGGCTTGATGTTCTTTGCCGAAGAGCTGTTCTCCCTCTTTCAGCTTTTCCGTTATTTCACCCTCTGATATCTCAAAATCATGCAAATCACTCAAGCTTTCCTTGATTTTTGCAATGGGCATGCGCAATCGGTATCTGGCGTAGAGTATATAGCCCAGCGCATTCAGACCTATCCGCTGGATAGGAGGCATATGGTGCGCTTTAACGAATGTTTCGCAATGAGAGCACCAGTGCCGGGTAATGGTGTATTTCTTGATTATCTTATGTGGAGCTAAATCTATGTCTTCCTCGTACTTTATTACCGTATCAACTGCTTTGCCTACTGCTTTCTGGCAGATGGGGCATTGTTTTATGGAGAATGTCTGTTCATCTGTTACTTCGCTGTCTTTGGGTATTTGCCTATGAAAGCCAATGCCTTCCTTTCTGCCGCCCTTGGGGTGAGGCGCGCTGTTTTCATCTTTATTCGGTTTGTACAGATATGACAACAATTCTTTT
>PCVT01000111.1 GCA_002787075.1 Parcubacteria group bacterium CG11_big_fil_rev_8_21_14_0_20_41_14 | reverse complement strand
TGCACTCTGCCGGTAATTTCTTCACATAATACTCGGACTTGGCCAGAACCTCAAGCGGCGTTTGTTTGTTGTCGAATGCGCAGTGGACTCTTTTGGTGTTGTAGAACTTTAAATACACCCCCATCTTTTCATTGAATTTAGTCGTGTCGTCAAAGAGGAGATTAATATTATAATCGACAAACTCTTCCTGAATGGTTCCATTAAAGCTTTCGCAATGGGCGTTCATCTTGGGAGTCTTCGGATATGTGTGATAGTGAGTGATCTTGTTCTTCGTGAGTAAAGCGTCGAGATGTAACTTGAATTCGGATCCGTTGTCGGTCAGCACGTGTTTGATCTCGTAAGTAAACATGTCCATGATGAGGTAGAAAAAGTGCGCGAATGTTTTCGAGGAATGGGACTTGGTGGCAATTGAGAATGTGGTGCGACTGAATATATCAATTGCGGTGAGTATGTACATCCTCCTGCCATTTCTCTGCTTCTCAATGGTATCAAGCGCCATGACGTGGCCTGGGTATGCGGGAACCAGATCCTTGGGCTTTCTAAGGACTTTCTGGCGGTTGGCACGCTTCACCTTACCGAAGTGAGTAACCTTTTGCGGGAATGTCCGGAGACCTCCCATATCAACGATCAATCTTTCGATTGTGGTCGGCTTGGGACATTTGGTTATGCCGGAAGCGTCACAGAAATCGAGGAGTAACGGGTACAGCTTTTCAGCTCCGAGATTGGGGTGTACTTCCGCGCTTCGTAGTATTCTCAACTCCTCGAGAATACGATAATCCCAGATCCTCTTTCGTTTCTTTCCCGGCGTTCTTTTGCCTGGATTTAGAGACTCCGGTTTTCCTCCGCTTTTGTCAAAGCGAGATTTCCAATTCCACAGTGTTCTCTCCGACTTTTCGAAGGCATCAATCGTTGATTGAAGCCCATACTTTTTCCAATGTTCAAGGATTTTGAGCCTCCTTTTGGCTTCTACGGTAATCATATACGCATACCTTACCGCACGATCATAGACAGTCAAAAAACCTTTAATCCCTGTGTATTTGCAATGTATTTTCATGTTGCGCCCATTTTATTAATGAGTGCAATATGTATGTGAGGTTAGTCATCTTTTTCCTTTTTTTCAAAAATTTTTAACAGGTATAAGGTCACAAATACGAATACTAATGTAATTAAGATCGCGTAAATGAATTTAAGGAGGATAGTGTTTTTTTCCAGAGGAAAAAAATATTCAATTAAAGATTTTATGGCGTCATTCCAGGCAAGACCCGCGACCAAACCGAAAGCCGCGGTTATGTAAGACAACAACTTGTTTCTAAATCCCTCCTTGAGGTTTGATATCTCTTTTTTAGATCCTTCGAACATTTTTAATATTCAATTCTTTAATAATACTGTATTTAGAGGAGAAAAAATATAGATATGGATGTTTGCCGAACAAAAATCCCGTGGGGTTCGCGGGATTTTTTATTAAGCCGAATTTATTCGGCCCGGGTTTCAGGAGTGTTCTTTAAAAAAAACGCCCTCGGAAGCTGAGGCTTCGTTGGGCGTATGGCGAATTTTTTTTATTACAAACCCGCTTTTTTTAAATCGTGTAGGCACGACATGACGTCTTTGACGCTATATGGCGCGCACTCGCAATTAGCGGTGCCCGCGACCCTGGTCATTTTATTGTCGTCCTCTTCATAAAAATCAAGCGTGCGTAAGGTGCCCGCTTCGATGCCCGCGTTACGGCAGGCGTCGGCAATATCCGTGCCTTCAATCAATTCGGTTCTGCCATCGAT
>PCVT01000182.1 GCA_002787075.1 Parcubacteria group bacterium CG11_big_fil_rev_8_21_14_0_20_41_14 | reverse complement strand
CGCTTCTTGGACAGACATCAAATATTTCTCCCCCTTTACTAATGGGGAGATTAAGAGGGGGTTCTTTCATGAATCACCTATCATTTATTTTTTTCACCGGCTTCATCATCCTCTTCATCATAATCGCCATCCTCTCAATCCAAAACAAGCGAATACCGGACTTTGGATTCAGCTCCCAAATATCAAACACTGTTTCAATCACACGGCTTTTCCAGCAACACACCACTGACTATGCTTTTCTTGGATCAGGCCTTGGCCAAGGCAAACTCGCGTTTTGGCAGGGAGCGGAAAGCGTATCATTAGACGCGCTTCTTTCAGGCCTGCCAGCAATTGGCGGAACATATACTGCCATTCTTTGGGACGGAGGGATTCTCCTTCTTATCGCGTTTATAATTTTCACCTGGATAATCCCGATACGCGTGCTTTGGAACGCGCGCAAAAATTGGCGCAAAACAATTTTAAACTCTAAAGAACGAAAACAATTGCGCGCGTTATCATTTTTGTCAGCCATGCTCATCATCTGGCTTATATTTTTATTTTTTAAATCATTCAGCTTCCTTGTTCTGTACGCGACATTTATGATGATTGTTTTATTCGCGAACAAAAACGGTGTTTCAAAAATTTCCCATCCTGTACTCAGGGAGGGATTAAGGGGGGGTTCTTTTTTCTCCTATCATCCAAGCGCGCGCATCCTGCGCGTTCTACGGCTTATGCTTTTGATTTTTGTTATTTTGTTTATTTGGGCTATCTATGGCATAATTCATCCAGATTTTGGAAATGGATTATTTGTCTGGCGCGCGCGAGAAGCAAACAAAGCATTGTCTTTAACTGAAAGAGGTGAGACCTTTTCAAAAGGTCTCACCTCTGACTCCGAGGATAAAATCATCACCATAGTCAACCAAGACATGCGCGCGATTGATATCAACGCATTGTCTGGAGTAGAAAGCTGGTCTTACGCGCGGTCTTTATCAGCACTCTCGCTTTCAGCGCAAGGTTCTGACTCCTGGATGCTCACTATCCAATCCGCGTACGAGCGCGCTTTATTAGAATTGCCCCGCAATGTGCTTCTGCTCACTGAAGTATCGCGATTCTATCAAGTTGTGTTAAGCGAAAACCGTACGTTTGAAAGCGGCCGGTTCGCTACCAGCGGACTGGTCGCTGACTCAGATAGATTAAGTCGCGCCCAAACCCTCATCACCCAAGCCCTTGCAATAGACCCAAACAATCCGCAAGCCAGAATCCAGCAAGCAATGATTCTCATCAGCCAAGATAAAAAAGAAGACGCGCTCAATATTTTGCGCGGCTATACAGTTGAAAATCCAGATGTGGCTTATCAAGCAGCCACTCTTGCTTTAGAATTAAGTAAGTTTGATGAAGCAGTTGGATATTATCTTTCCGCTATCTACAAAAATCCAAAACACTTGCAAGCGCGTTTTGAATTAGCGCAGGCCTATATCGCCTTAGCTCAAAACGAAAAAGCTTTGGAACAGATGGATGCGCTGGATGAATATGTTGCTGAAGATGATATTGAAACAAGAAACATTATCAATCAATTGCGAGGGATGATAGAATAAATCTTCCGAACCAGCGACAAGTCCGCTGGGAGCGAACCTGCCGCTTTCATCCGCGACCTTGTCGCTTTCCGATGAGCCCGCGGTCTTGTCGCTCTTTATCCCTTCGGCAGGGTCGCTTTTCTTCCGAACCAGCGACAAGTCCGCTTGGAGCGAACCTGCCGCTTTCATCCGCGGCCTTGTCGCTCTCAATCCCTTCGGCAGGGTCGCTTTTCTTCCGAGCAAGCGACAAGTCCGCTGGGAGCGAACCTGCCGCTTTCATCCGCGGCCTTGTCGCTCTCAATCCCTTCGGCAGGGTCGCTTTTCTTCCGGGCCAGCGACAAGTCCGCTGGGAGCGAACCTGCCGCTTTCATCCGCGACCTTGTCGCTTTCCGATGAGCCCGCGGCCTTGTCGCTCTTTATCCCAGCGGCAGGGTCGCTTTTCTCTTAGGACTTACATCATAGGACTATTTTATGGTATAATAAATGCATGCATTTGAATAAAAATAAAAGCATTTTCGCTATTGCGTCTTTGGCTATTTTTGGCGTTTTGATGGCGCTGTTTCCAGCGCAAGCACAATCCACAATGGGCATTACAGCCACTATTTTTTCGTCTTTAGCCCAGATTATCATAGAACTGGTTGGAAAATTGCTCATAGTGCTCATAGAAATCCTTTTAGCAGTTGTAAAATACAATGATTTCATCAACGCTGACGCTGTAAAGCGGGGCTGGATTTTGATTCGCGATTTTTCCAATATGGCGTTTCTGGTGATTTTCATTGCCATAGCTTTTGCCACGATTTTAGGTGTGGAAAAATACGAATGGAAGCGTCTTTTGCCAAAATTGCTGATTATGGCTGTTGTGATAAATTTTTCAAAAACAATCTGCGGCATCCTAATAGACGCGTCTCAAGTAGTGATGATCACGTTTGTGAATGGTTTCAAGGATGTTGCTGCTGGCAATTTGATTCGCGGTTTTGGCTTGAGCGATATGCTCTCTATCCGCGATTTAGGCGCTGATGAGGGCGTGACTGACAACGCTATCGCGGCCGCTTCAGTTTTGGCTGTGATTCTTTTGATTATTGCGGCTGTTGTGGTTGGAATTATTGTGGTTATGTTCCTTATCCGCATTCTTATGCTTTGGATGCTGATTATTCTTTCTCCTATCGCTTTCATGCTTTCCGCTGCTCCCGGGGGTGAGGCCCAGTTCCAAAAATGGTTTCAGAAATTTATTAAATACGCTTTTATGGGGCCTTTGCTGGCGTTTTTCTTGTGGCTTTCTTTTAGCGTTATGGCTGGCGTGTCTCCGGGTTCTAATTTGGCTCAGCAGAATAATATTCAATTTGGTGAAACAAAAACCGGGCTTTTAGAGCCAGCTGGTAACACTTCAGCCGCGATTTCTGGGATTTCGCGGTCTGATCAATTATTGTCTTATGGCATTGCTATTGGTTTGCTGATTATGTCTTTAATGGTGGCGCAATCTTTGGGTGTTGCCGGCTCTAGCATGGCTGGGGATGCTTTATCTAAAATTAAATCCGGTGGAGTAAAACTGGGCAAATTAACTGCTTTGGCTGGCTTGACTGGTGGGGCTGGGGTGGCTGGGCTTGTCGCTGGCAAGCGAGCTGGAAAAGCAGGTTATGATTGGATGACAAAAAAAGATACCTTGCGCGGGAATTTAACCAGGGCTTTAGGTAGGAAAACGGATGATAAGGTATCCCCTGGGCTTTCAAAAGCGCTTGCCAGAGGGGGCGCGAAAGTTGCCGGGTTGTTGGGAATGAAAGACACGAAAGCCGGGCTTGAGAAATTCTCCCAAGGAGCGGGAATGAAAATGCGGGTTGTAAAGCAGGCATGGAAAGATAGGCAAGCTCAGCGCGAAGGAGAGAAAGTTGCTGAATCGCGTGGAGGAACTAGGGATTTATTGAATAAAGTTATTGACGGCA
>PCVT01000099.1 GCA_002787075.1 Parcubacteria group bacterium CG11_big_fil_rev_8_21_14_0_20_41_14 | reverse complement strand
CGTCTAATGGTAGGACAGCGGCCTTTGAAGCCGTCAATCTTGGTTCGATTCCAAGCCTCCCAGCCAAGGTTGGAAGTATCGAGGCGACCTAATCCCCTCGAAAAACCACCCCTCTATTCCGACACGGCATACCTGCTGAGAGCAGTATCCAGAACGAAAACCGCCCGTAATTGGGCGGTTTTCGTTTGGCCAATAAAGTTGTAAAATGAAGATAATGTTATTCATGCGCGATTCAAAATATAAAACACACTACATCATCGCCTTTGTGGGTATCTTGGTTTTAGGTGTTGGTGTCTTTCTTCTTAGTCAATCACCAAAATCTGAGCCACGTGGGGAAAATGTAGTTGTCATAATCCCAGACGGTCTCCGCAAAGAGCAAACGGCAAGCCTGCTTGCCGACGCACTCGGTTGGTCCACAGAGCAAGAGCGCAAATTTGTCGTAGAAGATACTGCTCGTGATATTCGACACGTAGAGGGGGTGTTTCCTGGTGGAGCGTACACATTCTCTACCGCTTCAAGCACATACGAAGTTGCGTCTGCACTGCTTGACGTTGCCGTTGATAGATATAGGCGACTCGGCGCTGGTCTTACCCCGGACGAATGGTATGACGTGCTTAAGGTCGCATCCATCGCTGAGCGTGAAGCGGAAACGATAGCAGATTTAAATCAACGAGCAGAAGAGATTTGGCAATCGTGGCGTAATGATGAACTCCTGCAAAGTGACGCAACGGTCCAATACGTACGGGATTCGATGCAGATGTATGCGAGCGAATCGTGCAAGAACGGTAACACAACCTCCGGCATGGTCTCGTATGATGAATACACGACAGACACAGGAGAGACACGCACCGTTTGCATCCACTGGCGCCTTGCTTACATCGGCGCAGGTGATGACTATGAATGGTGGGCTCCGGTTACAGACAACGACCGTGCATTAGAACACGGGCACAATACCTACCTCTATTCAGGTGTCCCGCAACATCCAGTTGCAACACCGTATGAAGAGTCGATCATGGCGGCGAGAGGCACACGCGATGCGCATATCGGAAATTAACATGCAGAAGAAACTGGCCATTCTTGCATTTATCCTTCTACTCAGCAGTGCGCCATTTTTGCAGCCCAATATCGCACATGCTTGTTCGTGTGTCGCTGATACATCTCAAGAGGAAGATTTTGAGAATGCTGAAGCGGTATTTATCGGGCGCGTGCTTTCGATCGAGGAACACCGCGGTTTTGCGCAACAATTACTACGGACACTCCCGTTCATTGAGCGGCGCCCATCGTATCGAACAATCACCTTTCATGTCACCGAAAGATGGAAAGGCATTGATGCGAATCTCGTGACCGCCGCGACCGGTTTTGGCGGAGGAGACTGCGGCTACTATTTTGCAGAAGGAGAAACATATCTGGTGTATGCGCATGACGGCGACTTCTACGGTGAAAAACTTGCGACCGGTATCTGCTCACGCACTGAAGTACTACGACATGCTGACGAGGAAATAACGGCACTCGGTCCAAGCGATTCAACTTTTACTGATGCAGAAACGGTCTATAACCCTATTGATGGGCCGTGGTGGAATGAAATACAGAACGAAATCGCCGAATTCTTTATTCAACCGATCACCAGAACTATCTTCGTTGCACCGTGGCACGTTGCACTTGGAATTATCGCACTCTATATCACGCCGCCGATCGCTTTCGTCTGCTGGCTTATACGACGCAGGAGAAAATAAATCATCATGAAAACGAAGACCGGCATTGTAATAATGGTATTGTTAGTTGGAATCGCGATACCAAAACTAACGATACACAATATCGTTTCAGTTGATGAACGCTTAGAGCGGTGCACTCAGTATGCAACAAACGAGATACTAGACAACCCGTTTCAACGCATCGCACTAAAGCTTGGTCAAAGTCGCATCGTTGAAACCGACGGAGGAAATCGAGTGACCATAGAAGTGTTTACACTCTTCCGCATTCCACTGCCGGAACGTATTGTCGCATTCTGCGATCAGGTAGGGATTCCCGAACAAAGCATCACCGTCGATAAAACAGGAGACTCGGCGGCCATGTATCCTTTCGGTATTACTGAAGATGATATACCGAAAGGGTGGTATATGCGCCGCTCCCAAGGAATTGATAATGCATACATGGTGCTTACCAAAGATCCAAATATCCCGTGGCCGCAATCCGAGCTTGGCGAATTCGGCGAGTTTATACTCGTCGAGGTACATGAGATAGGAGACCCTGAAATGTGGATTGAGAGTAGGGTTGATTGCGATGATGTTGCTCTCAACCGCTCATGCGCATGGAGTTTTCTCAACGGTCGCTCACATCTTCGAGTTGAACACGAAACACCCGCCGCAGATGCGCAGACCGATTATTTCCTCGACTACGGTCGTGTTGCTATAGCAATGCTCTATCCACTTGATTCAGACACGGAAACAAAAACCGCATATGCGCGATTCTTGTACAATATCGTCGCTCCGATTGTCGGTACTGCATATAGTCGCACCGTTTTGAAAGAGAATTGCACGCAAGATATACCGCGCGAGCTTATTGATGATTCAACTACTGATTATGAAGCTGGCATCGTAACAATGTATTGGTGGGATGGAGAAGTACAAGAGAATAAAAATCTCACTGTGCCGTACGAACCCGAAACTGATTTTGCGGGATGTTCGGAGTCAGTGAAGGAATTCTTGAGGCATTTGCCGGCAGAACTTAAATAACAATATGGTCAAAAATACTAACGAAACCAACAAAGAGCTGTATCAATGCGAGGAGTGTGGTTTCCATTATGTCGAGAAAGAATGGGCAGAGAAATGCGAAGCGTGGTGTAAAGAACATAAGAGCTGCAATCTTGAGATCACCGCGCACGCTGAGGAAAATAAGTGATCTACGCCTAACGGAAAGACCGTCCATATGGACGGTCTTTTTGGTGGAGATTCTGTTACACCATCGTCACCATCTTCTCTCCAAGCATCAGTTGGTCTTTGAGATGCGACAGCACGAGCCGCTTCTCATCCTGGCTGCCGTTGTTCAGCGTGTGCTTCGCATAGTTCTTCAGGTCAACATCGTGTAGCTTCACTTTTTCTGTTTTCATGCCAAGCAAGGTGTTGAACCGTTCATGCCGCTCGATCTCTTCCTTGAGGTTCTTGCGCAGTCCCAGCTCATCGATACCCATCGTGTCTATGAGACTAAGGAGTTGCGTCACTAATTCTTCCTCTCTGATATACCCGCTCTTGCAGTGTAGGTCTTTTGATCGGGTACAGCCGTAGTACACGTACTTGGCAGTGCCACCATTCTTGAGCTTTTTGAACTTTTCCTGCGCCGTTACTCCCGAGCCGCAGAACTTGCAGCGCATCAGTTTCGTGAAGGCGAACTCCTTGGAGTCATAGTGCATGGCCCATTGGCTCTTGAGCTTTTCCTGGGTTTTCTCAAAAAGTGCTTTGGTGATGAGCGGCGCATGTTTGCCCACATACCAGTTACCGCTCTTTACGGGGTACTCAAACTCGCCGTAATAGAGAGGCGTGTTTAATATTTTGTATACATTTGAGAGCCAGAGCGGCTTTCCATACTGTGACTTGAATCCGATCTCACGGAGCCACTTGTACACTTTCCGTCCGCTCCAGCCGTCCCGTCCGACATGCTCGAACATTTCTTTGACTACCGGTGAACGTTCCGGGTCCACCATGATGTATCCTTTCCGGTCAGTACGCTTTTCGTTCAGGTATCCGATTGGCGCAGGGGCAGGCCACAGCCCCATCTCACACTTCGCTCGAAGCCCGCGCTTTACGTTCACGCCTTTCTGGTCGTTCTCAAGTTTTCCCTGCGCGCCGAGGATCATGAGGAGGAACTTTTCGTTCGGATTGTTCGTGAACTTCTGGCTGAAGGTGCGTATCTCAATAATCTTCTTCTGATCAAGCAGGTCGACGATGACGCCGAGGTCGCCCGCGTTTCTACTCAACCTGTCCGGTGCCCACGTCAGAATCGCATTGAATTTCTCCGACCGTATTTCATCGATCATCTTGTTAAACTCCGGTCGTTGCAGAGTTTCTTTTGCGGAATGCGATTCACGCTTGATCTCGGTCACGCGAATTCCTTCCCTTTGCGCCACTTGAAGCATCTCCTTGATCTGGCTATCGATACTCATCGCCTGGCGCTCATCTGATTCAGTACTCTTTCTCGCATAGAGGCAGTACCGCAGGTCCTCTTTGTTTATTGTTGGTCCCATATATTTGTTCCTTTATTTACTTGGTTAATTACTTTTTCTTCGACCTACTACAAGGGATGACGCAACCCTCTTAGGGAGTCCAGACCCCATAAAATGGAGTGTTGATAACTCAATTACCCTTATTTTAAGGCACGAGCTAGGGTAAAGACCTATGAATACCTATGAACACTTGACTTTATATTTACGTGATGATAGGATGAAGCTACTCAATATGCGCAAGGATATACAAGCAAAACTTAAGGAAATGCCGGATCTGCTCTCTATTGGACAGGTAGCGGAAATTTTCAGTATCCACCAAGACACCCTCCGAAACTGGGAAAAGGAGGGCATTTTAGTACCTCTCCGGGCTGGTAAGCGTGGTGACCGCAAATACCGCCCTCAAGACATCCAGGCAATTGTGGACAAAATGGGCAGCAAACTCACCCTGCCTCAGCTGGAGCAGTTTCTTTGGCGTAGCGCCGACATTCTTCGCGGTAAGATAGACAGCTCGGATTACAAGAAGTACATCTTCGGCCTCCTCTTCTATAAGCGGATCAGTGACGTATGGGATGAAGAGCACGCGCGGATTATGGCGGAGTACAACGACGAGACCATCGCGTCTGCCGACTACAATCACCGTTTCCAGGTACCGAAAGAGTGTCGCTGGTCTGTCATTGAAGAACGCGCGGAAAACATCGGACAAAAACTCAACGAGATTTTTGACAAGCTGACCAACGCGAACAGCCCGAAGCTCGACAAGATTTTTGACGACCTTGATTTTGCAAACAAAGACCGCTTCCCGAACGAAACAACCCAGCGTCTCATCAACCATTTTTCTCAGTACAACTTCGGTGATACCTACATTAACTCCGATGTCCTCGGTGATGCATACGAATATCTCATCAAACAATTCGCGGCCGACGCTGGGAAGAAAGGTGGCGAGTTCTACACACCGCGCGAAGTTGAGCGCGTCATCATTCAGATTCTTAAACCACACAAGAAGGATCACATCTACGACCCTACCGTTGGCTCGGGCGGCTTTCTCTTGGAGGCCTTCCACCATCTGAAGGAAAAAGAGGGAGAGCAAGTTGCGCGTACGCTTTACCTCTATGGACAAGAAATCAACATCGGCACCTACGCAATTGCGAAGATCAATATGTTTCTGCATGCACTTGATAGTGCTGATATTCAGCGTGGCGATACACTCGCGAATCCACAGTTTCTAAATCCAAACGGCAGTCTCAAAACTTTCGACATCTGCGTCGCGAACCCGCCCTACTCGATCAATGATTGGGAGTATGAAATGTTCAAGTCCGACAAGTATGGTCGCATTGATGGATACGAGCTACCGCCCAATAAAAATGCAGACTACGCATTCGTGCTCCACATCATCAAGTCGATGAACTCAAACGGTCGCGCCGGTATCGTGCTTCCGCACGGCGTGCTCTTCCGTGGAGGTTCCGAAGGACGCATCCGCGAGCAAATACTCAAGAACGATCTCATTGAGGCGGTGATTGCACTCCCGTCAAAACTTTTCTACGGCACGGGCATCCCGGCGGCAATTCTCATTTTCAACAAAAACAAGCCGGAGACTCACAAAGGCAAGGTGCTCATCATTGATGCGGAGAAGGGCTTTTCTGAAGGTAAGAATCAAAATACGCTCCGTGTGCAGGATATACAGAAAATTGTAAAAACATACGACGGCTACGCTGACGTTGAGAGCTATGCTCGCGTGGTGTCGCTTAAGGAAATTGAAGGGAACGAATACAACCTCAACGTCCGCCGCTACATAGAAAACGGCGACAAGGAGGAAGAGATTGATGTGTCGGCAGTACGCAAAGAGCTCGCGGTATTGGAAAAAGAACGAGCAGAAGTTGATAAAAAGGTCGAGGGATATTTGAAGGAGCTTAAATATTAGATTTATGGAAGAAGAGAACACACTACCACAGGGGGAACAAAAATCAGTCAATAAGCATGATTTTTATTTTGAAACTCCTCTATATGAGCTACTTGAGTACTCTGATTTAGAAGATTCGGAGAATCTTCTTCGTGGAGATGTAGATGCTTATTCTGCAAGAAACGATACTGATACAACATACAGCATCAAATTTAGCTGGATCACAAAGCTGGATACGAAGTATGTAAATTCTTATACCGAGTATTTTGCCGGTTTTGGTTTCGTAACATTAAGCTGTAAAAGAAAAAGCAATGATGTTTTAAGGTTTTTTGTTTATAACGACGAAATCAATAAACGAATAATAAAGGTCGGACAATTTCCTTCCATCGCTGATTTGCAATTTGAAGAACTAGGTAAAAAATATGAAAAGGTTCTTCCAAGGGAGGACCTAAAAAATCTAAAGAAAGCAATCGGTCTCGTTTCGCATGGTGCGGGTGCTGGATCGTTCGTGTATCTCCGCCGAATTTTTGAGAATCTTATTTTGGAGACATTCAAAGAAAACCGTGCTGCTGTTGGTATGAAAGAAAATGACTTTAAGTTGCAGCGTATGGAGGACAAAGTTGAGTCGCTTAAAGGATCCCTTCCAAGTCAGTTGCTCGAAATGAAATCTATTTACGGGATTCTTAGTAAGGGGGTCCATGAATTAAGCGAGGAAGAATGTCTCCGGTACTTTGCTCCGTTAAAGCTCTCTATTGAACTTATTCTTGATCAGAAAATAGAAGAGGCAAAGAAACGTGAACGAGATGTACTGGTTAAGAAACAGCTACAAGATATCCATCAGGAGCTTTCGGAGGGTGGAAAAGATAAAACATCATGAGTATAAAAGAAATCCAAAAATTACTCACAGACGCGGTGGACACATTCCTGCATTTCGACAGCGAATTACTTGCTGGTGATGCCCACGAGCAAGCCATCGCGCACAGAATTGCGAACTACATTGAACGTGGCGGTGTTCGCAGTTATATGGTTGATTGCGAATATAACAAGCAAGGCACAGATCCAAAGCGATGGAATGGGAGAATTTTTCGTCCGGACATCATTGTGCACAAAAGAGGGCGAAATAATCGGGGCGACAATTTGCTCGTTGTTGAAATAAAGAAAGACAAAATCTGTCCGAGCAATATTCAGCGCCTGAAATTTATGACGAGTCCTTACAACAACGCTTTTGGATATGAGCTTGGGTGTTTTCTCTACTTTAGTAACGGAGTGCCCAAATATATTTGGATTGGAGGCGGGAAAGTGCAAGAAGATTTATGACAGCAACAAAAACAAAACAGAATATCCCAAGGGGGTGGCAAACCGTAACAGTTCAAGATGTCTGCGAAAATTTAGATAATCTGCGCAAACCAGTTACCAAATCGGATCGAGAATCGGGCGATGTTCCATACTACGGTGCAACGGGGATTGTAGATTATGTAAAGGATTATATTTTTGACGAACCCATTTTACTTATTGGAGAGGACGGTGCTGATTGGTCAAAATTCGCTAACACAGCTTACACCGTTGATGGTAGGAGTTGGGTAAATAATCACGCTCATGTTTTGAGATGTACGAAGGCCGACCGCATTTTTTTAAAAGAGTATTTAAATTATGAAGATCTAAATAGTTTTATTACTGGTGGTACGAGAGGAAAATTAACAAAAGGGGCTCTTTCTAAAATCCCTGTTTTATTTCCACCACTCTCCGAACAGAAAAAGATTGCGGAGATTTTGGGGGCGGTTGATGAGGAGATTCAGAAAATTGATGAAATTATTTCCGCGACAGAAAAACTCAAGCGTGGGCTGATGTACGACATTTTTCATTTTCGAAATGAAAAGAACCTAAAATTTATAGCCCTAGGAGATATTGGCAAGGTGTCGATGTGCAAGAGGGTTTTTAAAGAAGAAACGTCAGACACTGGTGAGATACCGTTTTACAAAATTGGCACTTTCGGGAAAGATCCAGATGCTTTTATATCCCAAAAATTATTCGATAGTTACCGAAAGAAGTTTTCTTTTCCTAAAGTTGGCGATGTACTTTTATCGGCTTCTGGGACTATAGGTAGAAAGGTTAAATACGATGGCAAACCAGCGTATTTCCAAGACTCAAATATTATTTGGCTGGAACACGATGAAAGTAAAATCTTGAACAGTTTTCTCTTTTACTTATACGATACGATAACGTGGCAGACGGAGGGCAGCACTATCAAGAGACTGTACAACAGTATTCTTTTGAGAAAAATGGTTCCCGTGCCATCTATTGATAACCAAAAGAGAATCGTAGAGATTTTATCTGCAGTTGATGAAAAAATCTCAATCAATCAACGACTGAAAGAAAAGCTCTCTCTCCTCAAAAAAGGCCTCATGCAGGATCTTCTAAGTGGAAGTAAAAGAGTAAATGTATGAGTAAAGTTCAGCAGACAAGAGAAGATCTACAAAAGCAACTGGATTCACAGTTGGAGCTTTTGGGTGCCTTGGCTGATTTGTATGACCAAGGTCAAACGGTTGTAGCTAAATCTATGGCTTCATCCATTCGTGTCCTTCTCCACAACACCGATAAATCCCACTCCCTGCTGTCTCAACTTGATCTGGAAGCGACCGATTTCTTTGACTCGTGCCTTGTCGATGGAGTCCCTGACGACTATGAGAAAGTGAAAAGGCTGGGTAGCTATGCAGGACTGTTTGGTATCGGGGTTGGAGAACAAGAGACGACTTACATTCCATATCTTGATGATATTCCAGGCAATGATCCAAGACATGCTTCATATGACGAATATTGGAATAGAATCGTTTTTCACGACAAGCACAATGGAACATTTACGCGTAAGGAGATTGTTTTAGCGGTAGCTAATAAAGATGGAGGAGCCCATGTCGATCCGGAGTTAGATCAAAAGTATGTCGATCTGGCCAGAAACAATTCTCTTGGTTGGGAAGGTTCGGCAAACAATCAACAACACGAATCTCCAAAGGGAGCTGAGCTTGCCGCAATGAGACAAATAGCCCATGAGGTGTTGAGAACATTTGTCTCAGATTACCCTAAGAAAAAGATGGCTTTCGGAGGTAAAAAACCGATTGCTGTAATGGCAGGAGCTGGTCCGATGATTGGTATCAAAAAGAAAACCAAAGAGAACACTGTTCCGAAAGTTGGTCGAAATGATAAATGTCCATGTGGTAGCAACATGAAATATAAAAAGTGTCATGGAAAATAGAGTATGAAATTCAACGAACAATACACAGTAGAAAATCACGTCATTAAGTTTCTTCAAGAGAAGCTTGGTTACGAGTACACCAAACCGCAGGAGTTTGCCAAGCTTCGGGAGTTTGAGAATGAGTACATCATCACCTCGCTGCTTCTCGAGGCCGTGAAGCGCATCAATGGCGTAGATGATGACGAGGCGATATCCATTGTGCGCGAAGTGAAGAAGATAGATAACAACGAAGCATTTCTCACAATGCTTCGTGAAGGGGTCAACCTGAAGAATCCTCAGACCGGCAAGATGAGAGACTACTATGTCATTGATTTTGATATACCTGGTAACAATCAATTTGTTGTTACCAATCAGTTTTATTTTGAAGGCAATTCAGAGAACATCCGGCCGGATGTGATGGTATTTTTGAATGGGTTGCCGGTGGTAGACATTGAAGCAAAGAGCCCCACCGCTGCAAGTAATGTGAACTACACGAACGCCGTCGGGCAGATTAAGCGATATGAGCGCAACGCTTTTAAACTTTTCTGGCCAAACTGTTTCAATATCGCTACCGACGGCCTGCAGACTGTGTATGGTGCCACCTACGCGCAAGCGCAGTATTTCTTGCGATGGCGTGACGAGGAGCTTGAGAAGCAGACTGGTGGAGAGATGGAGATGACTCTCGCGGCACTTCTCGCAAAAGAACGCCTGCTCGATATCGTCAGGAACTTCATCCTGTTTGAGAAAGAAAAAGAGCGCACAGTAAAGAAAATCGCACGATATCAACAGTTTCGAGCGACGAATAAGATTGTTGGGAGAGTTGCAGAAGGCGACCAGAAGCGGGGCCTTATTTGGCACACGCAGGGGTCTGGTAAATCGCTCACCATGTTCTTTACCGCATGGAAATTGCGATTTGATAAGGCACTCAAGAATCCAAAGATATTTATTTTGGTTGACCGTATTGATCTTGATGATCAAATTTATGAGACCTTTGTTAATTGTGGAGGCAAGAATGTGGTTCGTGTCGATTCGCGCAAGGATTTGGAGAAGAAAATACAATCACCAGAGCGTGGCATCTTTGTCTCCACCATCCAGAAGTTTTCCGAGCTTGGGAATGAAATAGAAAATCTTGATGAGAATATCATCGTACTCTCTGATGAGGCTCATCGAGACAATGAAGGCGTTTCAGCAATTAACCTTCGAAGTTCACTAAAGAACGCATTCTTCTTCGGCTTCACCGGTACTCCTATCGATAAAGTAACGCTGAACACGCATCGCAACTTCGGCGAAGAGGGCGAGCGTTACTTGGATTACTACTCAATTCAGCAAGCCGTCGAAGACGGAGCCACTCTCCCGGTTACCTACGAAGCTCGGCTCTCAAAGTTCTTTATTGATGAGGAGAAGATTGATAAACAGTTTGAAGAATTGACGCAAGGACTATCAGATAAAGAGAAGGATCAGGTTGCGAAGAAATATGGAAAGAAGGAGGCCATCGTTAAACTCGATAGGCGTATGCAGGCTGTTGCTCAAGATATCGTTGAGCACTTTAAGCTTTATGTTGAACCGTCTGGGTTTAAGGCACAAATTGTCTGCTATGACCGTGAGGCAACGGCAAAATACAAGGAGCTTTTGGACGAGCTTGTGCCGAAGGAATGGTCAGCAGTTATTTATTCTCCCGGCGATCCTAATACGAGCGCCGAGGATCTTCAGAAATACAACACCACTAAAGCAAAGCGAGAGAAGTTGATTAACGAATTTAAGGATCCGAATAGTCCTCTGAAGTTCTTGCTTGTTTGCGACATGCTTTTAACTGGTTTTGACGCGCCAGTTGAACAAGTGATGTATCTCGATAAACCACTCTGGGATCACAATCTTCTGCAGGCTATTGCTCGAACGAACCGCATATATCCAAACAAAGGAGCCGGCAAGGTCATCGATTACTACGGCATCACGAAGAGTCTTCATAAGGCGCTTAACTTTGACGAGAGCGTGGTTGATTCTGCGATGATCAATATCGACAAGCTCAAGGAAGAGTTTGCGGAAGTGCTCGAGGAAATTATGGAGGTGTTTGTGGGAGTAAGTATCGAAGACTCTTCCATTGAGAACCTGCGCCGCTGTCTCAAGATTTTTGCTGAAAATACAGACAAGCAGAAGTTTTTCCGCGAAAAATATGCTCGCCTCAAGCTTTTGTTTGAGGTTCTTTCTCCGGATCCGTTTCTTAAGCAACACATCCGTGCGTTCGAATGGCTTACGAGTGTATATATCGCGTTCGATAAAGAATACGGGGCGAAGATGACCGATGCGGAATTGCTCGCTGAGTATGGGGAAAAGGTAAAACTTCTCATTCAGCAACGTGTTGACTACGAAGGTATCACCAAGAACTTCCGAGAGCTGAATGTGAACGATCTCTATGTAATGGAGCGTCTCAATAAGATGGATGACGAAGAGAAGGCGCTCAACCTTGAAAAAATGCTCAAGCAGGAAATCTCTATCAATATCGACACCAACCCGGCGTATAAGAAATTCAGCGAGCGGCTCTCTGCTATTCGCAAGGAGTTTGAACAGAATCAGATTGATCTCTCGGAGCGCATCAAGCGATACCAAGAGCTTCTTGAGGATATAAAGAAAAAGGGAGACGAGGCAAAAGAGCTCGGGTACTCACTCAAGGAGTACGGCCTCTTTGTTATTTCAGAGGAATTTGTTGAGGGTGACAAGGATGTTATCCGTGAATTCATAAAAGAGATGACGGGGCGACTTGAAAATGTTCTCGATGAAGGATGGCAGGAGTCCTCAAAACGCGATGAATTCCTAAAAGAAATTAAGAGGATTGTTCAGGAGCTTGTGCTCAGGGAATACAAAGAACGAATAAAAGTCGCCGACTTCCAGAAGTATCTCAACCGACTGGTTGATATCGTGATCAAAAAGTTCTGATATGAAAAAGCACATCACATTACAAAATCGCAAAGTATCTTATACACTTCGCAAAAGTAAGCGAGCGCGAAGAATGCGCCTCGCAGTGTATTGTGATGGATCTGTCGTGGTCACTACCCCTTTCGATCTGAAGGAAAATGTCGCAGAGCGCTTTATCAGAGAAAAAACAGAGTGGCTTTTCTATAAAATCGCATACTTCAAACAATTCCAGGGTAAGCCGATTGCACGATTTAGTCGTGAGGACTATTTGAAGTATAAAGACAAAGCTCTTGAGATGGCAGTAGAGCGGGTCAACTATTTCAACAAAATATATAAATACGATTTCAATACGATAAATATTAAGAACCAAAAGACTCGCTGGGGGAGCTGTTCAAAAAAAGGAAACCTCAATTTCAACTACAAACTTCTATTCCTGCCAGAAAAGGTTCGCGATTACATAATCGTCCACGAGTTGTGCCACCTAAGGGAGTTCAATCACTCGCGGAAATTTTGGAATTTGGTCGACAGAACATTTTCAGATCATCGGGAAATTAAAGCTGAGCTGCGCAAGCACAGTATGAATCTGCAATAGATACTATGCGTACTCTAGAGCCAGAAAAATCATCTTTATGTGGGTCACTTCTAATGGAACAAACTCAACGGAAATCGAAGGCAGTGTTGTCGAACGTGTTCTTGGTATATATCCAGAGGAAAAACTCCTGGGGCGCCCCATCTTCAGAGATGCCTTTGGTAATGGTTCGATAGAATTTTCCGATCTTCAGGGAGAGAGCGAAAAGGTATTGATTCCGTGGCAGATGTTTTTTCTTACATCTGCCAACCTAAATACGCAAATTAATCATATTGATAATCAACGGCAACATAAGGTCTCTGCAAAATTGGTTGCCAAGCGCAAAGGATCTGGAGATGTTACTTCAAAGCGCATCATTGACAGATTGATTCGTCAGCAGAACTTTCTCACCGCCACCAACGGCTTCTCAAGTAATTCATTCTGTGGATCGTTGCGTGGCGTACAAACGAATCGTGCAGTAGATTTAATTCTTTCCCACTTTGAAATCGATCGTGCAGCATTGTGGCGCTATACAAGCAAGGGTCGCGCACTTGAGTATTTGATAAATAAAGTCGAGGCAAAGAATGTCAACGTCTCCAGGGGTGTACTTACAAACAAGCTTCTTCCAACATGGCAGGTTGTGCCGAGCGATGTATACAGAAGCACCAGCGGTTTTGTCATTAGGGACGATTGCGTACCTTTTGTCTTTCTTCCAAATGAGATCAATCCGGATGAGGTTGAAAGTAGACAAATCTATACGCTGATCTATCTTCTTGCGATTATCGGTCTTGAGCAATATGACTACTTTCTCGGCAAGGACTTCAGGGCAAAGATGCTCAAGGCGCGAGGTATGACAGCTCGGTTGCATGCTATAACGACCGAGCTTCTCATCCCCGCATCTGAAGTCGAACCGCTTCGTGATCAGAATGTGACTCCAACGCTGAGGGATTCGCTTTCCACAAAATTTAAGGTTTCTCCTTCGGCCCTCGTTATTACTCTCAGAAAAAGAGGAATCATCTCAAAGTCAGAATACGAAGCATTGAAACCTCCTCCGTATGAGCCGAAGAAAAACACGCGACAAGTACGTTCACCGCGAGTTTCGACATCGGTAGAAAAGTTTTGCGGACAGATGACATTCAGTGCTATTAACAGAGCGATACAAAACGGAACGCTTAAAAGCGTTCAGGCACAACATTTGATATGGGGAGCGGTAAACAAAAAAGGATACCGTCGGTATCGTAACGAACTTGGCATATGAACATCATCGATACAAATGGAATTCAACACATATTCGCCAATAACCTCACGCCGCAGGAGGATTACTATTTGGTGCCCGATGTCGAGGAAGAGGTTGAGATGACTCAGTTGATACACGGCAGACGTCTTCCCGCCACCATATTTGAGATTGGTCAAAGCGGCGATTTTAACGAGGCCGTTTACTTGAGGCATTATAAAAATATCCTCAACAAATACGGCGGTCGTTCTTTCTATAACATGACAGGCTTTGGAGATGTATCTATTCTCGCGGCCCTGCTTATGCTCATGGAGGTCTTTGAGAATCGAGTACAGACTCAACTGTTCCAAAATTCAGAGCGAGTAACAGTTTATACAAGTGACGCGCGCCTAACCACAAGAATCGGCCAAGAACTGGCGGGGAAAGATGTCGAAGTGCGACCCGTAACTGGTATATCTTAAAATATGACCAAACACTTACGAATGACTGTTGACAAGTAGTCCTTCGCAACTCTCCTAATCTAAGCTAGGGTGTCAAACGATAGCAAAAATTGCTATCATGTACTTGTACAACTGAATAGCCCGAGAGGGCGGTGACCTAAACCGAAGTTCGCGCTCCGGCATGGTCATTTAAGGAAACCCCGCTAGAGGCCAGTAAACTCCTGGTCAGAGTCGCTCTAGCGGGTAATGTCCGAAAGGATATTGGCTCCCGAAAGGGGGTCGCGATGGCCAGGAGCTTACTGGGAAGGGCTCCTCGTCGCGCAAAAACCCGCTAGAGCGCATGGTCATCAATACTCCGACAGACGGATCGTCTGTCATTTTAGAGCCCGAGCTTGTTCAGTCTCGTATCCGTACCTTTTGGGGATACGGGAGTTTAGAAGCGCCGACATGGTTTGTCGGCATGGAAGAAGGTCTTGAACCCGACGCAACACTCGTGCATCTCGCCGAGCGTTTTCGTGTCGCCCATGGCAAAACGACCACCGACATGCGCCGTGGCATGGAGTATGTATACGGCCATACTCGCTGGTTTAATAGAGACGCGGCAATCCAGCCGACCTGGAAGTATCCGATCGCGCTCTATCTGTATTTCAAACTTGGCCGCATTCCAGCGAAAGAGGAGATTCTTAATTTTCAAGCGTTGAAGCTCGGCGATAGCGAAGAGAAGGAGACGATGAATGTAGAACTTATGCCGCTTCCGTCCAACAAAGCACATGAGCGCACCTGGCTCTACGGCTCGCTCGGCATTCCCGGACTTTCCTCTCGTGCCGAGTATATCGCGACGTACAAGCCGGAGCGCGTACAAAAATTACGAGAACTTTTTCATACACATAAACCCAAACTCGCTATTTTCTACTCCCTCACATACCTCCCTGATTGGACAGCGGTGATCGGCTCCGAACCGGAGGAGATAACGAAAGGTATGTACTTTGCCAAAACGAATTCCACGGCATGTTGCATCATCCCGCAGAGCGCATCGTTCGGTATGTCATACGCTCGGCTCTATGAGTTTGCAGAGAAAATACACGAGAGGATTAATTTTTTTTGATCCTGAAATATGATGACGAAAAGAAGCTTACAAAAATTCAAGAGGTTATACAAAAAGTATTTTGGCGAGAAACTCACCGACGAAGAAGCCCGCCGAAAAGCGGACTACCTCGTGAATATTTATCGTGCGGTGTACGGTTCCGTTGAGTTTCCAGATTCCGACAAGAAAGTTGACGAGATGTGAAGGATTAAGTTGCTCGTTTGGCATATGCACAAGGTCACATACATATTGAGAAATTATTAGTTAGGAGTATTATTAAAGTATGAAAAACATAGCAATCTTTGGACTGGCATTACTCATCGCACTTCCAGTTGGTGCATCTACTTCTTTTGCGGCAGTTAAGCCACAAAATGACAATGCGGTAAAAGTCTTTGTCCACTTTGCGGATACCCCGGGTAAAAGCGAGTGGGGGCTCATTCGGGCGTTTGGCGGCACAGTAACGAACTCGTACAGTATCATCCCCGCAGTCGCAGCAGACATACCGGAGAGCGCTATCCCTGGTC
>PCVT01000178.1:5692-6602 GCA_002787075.1 Parcubacteria group bacterium CG11_big_fil_rev_8_21_14_0_20_41_14 | reverse complement strand
AATTTGATTCTGGCGTTGAATTGCACGTAAAAATTGGCATTGACGTAAAGCAGTCAGACCAGCATGTTAGAGGAACAGTTTCTTTGCCTCATGGAACCGGCAAAAAACAAAGAATCGCGGCTATTGCGTCTGATCTTTCTAAGGCAAAAAAAGCCGGAGCTGAAGTTGTTGGCGGAGAGGAGCTTATCAAAGAAATTCAAGCAGGAAAAATGGATTTTGATGTGTTAGTTGCTGAGCCCGCGTTTATGCCAAAACTCGCGTCTGTGGCGAGAATCTTGGGTCCAAGAGGGCTTATGCCGTCTCCTAAGAATGGTACTGTTGCACCTGATATTGAAAAAGCAATTGCTGAATTAGTTAAGGGAAAAATTTCATTTAAGAATGACTCAACCGGCAATGTGCATCTTCTTGCTGGCAGGGCGTCTTTTAGCGCGGATCAGCTAAAAGAAAATATTACTTCAGCGTTTGAAGCAATTAAATCAGCTCGCCCAACAACTTCGAAAGGGACTTTTATTAAGTCAACTACTTTGGCTACTACCATGGGGCCTGGGATTTCGGTTTCTCTCTAAATTTTTGTAAAAAAAAGGCAGGCTAAATCAGTGGGTCTTTTTAATTAATATTTTCAATTAAAACTTTCAAGATCAATTTTCTTCCACTCATTTTTGAGATAGCTTCTAGTTAAAATTGACTGCAAAGTTGTACATTCCCATACTGCAAAGCCCTTGAAGCGTTCCAGCCCGTGGAGCGCCAAGATCAATAATTTCCTCACCTGTCTGTGGAAGAATTTTTTGATAACCGATTGATCTGATGACCAATGCGGCCGAACAATCGTATGTGCCATTTGTCTTAACGACCAATTTTGTCGGGACGTTTGCTTGTGCTATAGATACCTTGGGAGAATATCCGCCTCGAG
>PCVT01000178.1:0-5655 GCA_002787075.1 Parcubacteria group bacterium CG11_big_fil_rev_8_21_14_0_20_41_14 | reverse complement strand
TTATTTCAACATTTTGTGAAGACTGGACGCCGGTCGAGTCGGTATTGTTTTTTGATCCGCCAAAAAACACAATGCCAATACCGATGATAAGTGCGATCATGATGATAATTGAGACGGTTTTATTCATAAGGTACTTATATGTTAAATAGCGGATTAATGATTCCAAGCCCAGCAAGCCCGGCGAGAAGTGCAAATAATCCAAGACCGATTACAACCACGCCTGCGGATTTGAAAAATAGCGGCGCGTGTTTTCCGTGTGCAAACGATGCCGATCCGAAAGAAAGAAGTACAAGCATTGGTAGCGTTCCGAGTGCGAACGCGAACATGATAAGAAGTCCAGACATGAACGATCCGCTTCCTAGCGCGGAAACCTGCATTGATTGTGTAAATCCGCACGGCAAGAAAAATGTAGCAAAACCGATAATGAGCGGCGTGAGAGTCTTGTGCTCTATTTTTCTGAAAAAATTAAAGATTGCTGAAGGCAACGCAATTTTATTTTTTGCAAATACTCCAACTAAATTTAAACCGAGCAATAACATCACGACAGAAGCCATAATTCCCAGAATTGCCGTAAAAGTAAAATTGATTCCGATTGCACTACCAACCAATCCGAGAACTCCGCCTAATACTGCAAAACTAACCAATCTTCCTGTATGAAAAAGCAGGAATGTTTTGGTATCGCTTACGTTGTCTTGAGATATTTTCGCTGATAGAGAAAGCACAAGCCCTCCTACTATCGCCAAACAACTTGATACCGAGGCAATAAGACCGATGATAAAACTTGTTGTGGGAGTTGTTTGTCCTCCAATACCAAGATTTAAAATTCCTGATTTTTGCAAAAGAAAGAATAAAGCGAGAAACGCAAGCCCGATCGGTACGGCTTTCCAAATAACGTCACTGCCTTGTTTTTCTTTGATAGATTTTTCTACCGACAGTGCATAGCCATTCGGTTTTATTTTATCGGTAAGTGTCTGTGCTAATTCTTCGGGGTTTTGATCACTATCAGTTTCAATTTCAACAGTCTCGCGTTTTAAATTGACGCGAGCATTTTTTATAAAACTCTGCTCACTCAAAGTGTCTTCAATCAAGATTTTACATGAAGCGCAATGGGTGCCTGAAACATGGAATGTGTATGTCTTCATATATTTATAATTTCTTTGCTTTAATTCGAAGCGAATTCGACACCACTGATACCGATGACATCGCCATGGCAAAACCGGCAAATACAGGATTCAAGAGCCAGCCGAATACCGGATACAAAGCCCCAGCCGCAAGTGGAATACCGACAATGTTATAGATAAATGCCCAGAACAGATTCTGCTTAATCCCTCGCATGGTGATTTTTGAAAGCTTGATTGCTTTGACAAGCTTTGAAATATCTCCTCCAAGAAGTGTGATTCCGGCCGACTCTATCGCTACATCCGTTCCGGTCCCCATGGCGATGCCAACATCTGCTTGAGCGAGCGCGGGGGCGTCGTTTACACCGTCACCAGCCATTGCCACCACTCGACCCTGTGACTGAAGCTCTTTTATCTTTTCGAGCTTGTCCTGCGGTAGCACGTGAGCCACAACGTCATCAATACCAACAAGTGATCCTATGTACTTGGCAGCTTTTTCATCATCACCGGTAAGCATAACTACTTTGATGCCCAGAGCATGGAGGCTCTTTACTGCTTCAACTGATTCTGTTTTTATCTCATCAGCTACCATGACAAAACCGAGGACTTTTTCTTTGGTAGCAAGAATGACTGGCGTTTTGCCCTGCGAAGTAAACTCGTTAAGTTTTGTCGCATCAAAGGAGACTTGTAGATCACTTATGAGTTTTGCATTGCCGACAAAGTATTCCGTGCCGTTAATTTTCCCCTTAAGCCCTTTGCCTTGTATTCCCTCAAAGTCCGAAGTCTCTGACAGGAGAATATTCTTTTCCTGTGCATAGTTTACGATTGCGTGAGCAATCGGATGTTCTGATTTTTTCTCAAGCGACGCCAGAATTGATACGAGCTCATCGTCTTTTTGATTTGAAAGATTTTGAATATCAACAAGCGTCGGCTTGCCACGGGTTAATGTGCCTGTTTTATCAACCACAACAGTATTTACCTTATGCAGTTTTTCAAGAGTAGCGGCATCTTTGATAAGAATGCCTTCTTTTGCCCCTTTGCCAACACCGACGATAATTGCCGTTGGCGTGGCAAGACCGAGGGCGCACGGGCACGCAATGACCAGAATGCCCACAAACGAAACAAGCCCAAATGATAGAGCCTGAGAGAAGCCTAAATATTGCGATCCAACAATAAGCCACGCGCCGAGAGAGAGAAAAGCTACACCCAAAACAATTGGCACAAAGACTGACGAAATTTTGTCTGCAAGCGCCTGTATCGGAGCCTTGCTTCCCTGAGCGTCCTCAACCATTTTGATGATCTGGGCGAGCAGTGTTTCTGATCCAACTTTTGTTGCTTTAAATGTAAACGAACCACTGGTATTGATTGTTCCGGATACGACAAGGCTTCCGATCTTTTTCTGCGCTGGCATCGGCTCTCCGGTGACCATAGATTCATCAACAAAAGAACCACCATCGGTTATCACGCCGTCCACAGGAATCTTCGCTCCCGGCTTTACGATGATCAGATCGCCGTGCTTTACGTCATTGACCGATACTTCTATTTCTTTTCCATCACGGATAACGAGCGCGGTCTTGGCTTGCAGATTAAGAAGTTTTTCTATGGCGTCGCCCGTCTTTATTTTTGATCGGGCTTCCAAGTATTTGCCAAGGGCAATAAAGGTAATGACCACAATAGTCACATCGTAATATTGATAATCAACATTTATAAAAGGCCGGAGTGTTTCCTCAAGTGCCGTAACTGCAAAGCTATATAAAAAGGCGGCGGTAGTTCCAATACCGATGAGCGTATCCATATTTGCCTTGCCATATCGGAGAAATCTATAAAAACCAAGCAGGTATGGCTTACCAACGACAAAGAGTATATATGTCGCCATCAAGGGTAGAAGATGATGAAAAAACTCTTTTACCACATAACCCATTTCTGATACGACGCCATATTTCGTAAGAATATCCCAAACCATGATAAAAGCTGCAAAAATCGCAATAGGAATGGCTGAAATCACTTTTGTTCGCATATCATCAACCTCGGCTAACTTTTCCTTTTTAGATTGATTTAGTCCTAAATGAGCCGCATGTTCGTCTGCTGACATACCCATTTCTTCGGCTGTAGCAGAAATCTCCAGAGAGTACCCTAGCGGTTCAATATGCTTAGAAAGATCATGCGGATTTGTTTTTGAGGAATCAAAAGAAACTTTGGCTTTTTCGGTGCCATAGTTCACTTCAGCCGATTGTACCCCCGTAATTTTCTTAAAAGTTTTCTCAATAACTGATGAACATGAGGCGCAATGCATTCCTTTAATTTTGTACGTTTGTGTATGCATATTATTTCCTCTTTAGCTTATAAACCTTGATGATCTCCTCTTTGGCTTTCTTTGTTTGACCAGACTGTATCTGATGAAAAACACAATGCCCAAGGTGATTTTCAAGGAGCAAGTCTTCGACATTAGACAAGCCCTGTTTTACTGCCGATGTCTGTGTGGTCACATCAATACAGTAGGTATCGTTTTCTACCATTCGTTGAAGTCCGCGAACCTGTCCTTCTAAAAGCTTGAGGCGGCGGATGACTTTTGCCTTGTTTTTATCGTCCATGTATTTCATATAAAACAAGTATACCCCCTAGGGGGTATACTTGTCAATCTTTGTTTTAAATAAACCGTTTTCTTAGCGGAGCGGAGAAAACACCTTATAAAAAAGAAAAATATTTTTTTGAATTGCATATAATTCCGAGTATGCGAAGTTCGCTTTTCGGATTTATTGAATTAATTTTGTTAATTGACTTAATCCTATTTTATCGCACTTTTGCTTGATTTACCACCCACCGGAGAAAAGCGAATTTGGGTCGAAAAAATTTTGCGCTTCATTTTAATTGTAATAAATGCAAAATTTTTAAGCCGCATACTCGGTGTTGTGCGATGTAAATTTTTTATCTCAATGATTATTAAACTAAACTTCGTGTTTCGTAAAAGAAAATTTTATTTTTTGTTTTTATTTTTGGCCAGAGGGGTCAGTGGTGAATCGCCAAAAATAAAAACTCCTTATTGCATTTCATTTCAACGATTTCAATTTTTTAACTCCATTGTTTGTTAAGAGCGACTTCATTTGGATAATTGCTGTATTGTTTAATTTTAAAATTCGGTCTTTCTGTGAAAGACTATCGCGAATTAATAACGCGTTTATACTTTCAAGATTAGATAGAACAACCAACTGCTCAATCGAGGCATAATCACGAATATTTCCTTTTAGCTTTGAATTTTGATCTCGCCACATTTTGGCGGTTATTCCGAATAATGCCACATTGAGCAAATCTGCTTCATTGGCATATTCCATATTTACTTGCTCTTTCGTTAATTCATGCGGAATTAGTTTTTCTTTTATGGCGTCAGTGTGAATTTTGTAATTGATCTTTGCCAGCGTTCTCTGAAGATTCCACCCAAGCTTTAAATTTTCTGCTTCATCTTCCTTAAGACGTTGAAATTCCTTGATGAGATAAATTTTGAATTCAGCGCTGATCCACATCCCGAATTCAAAAGCGATATCTTTATGCGCATAAGTTCCGCCGTATCTTCCAGTTGTCGCTTTTAATCCTATAGCTTTGGTTTTTTCTACCCATTCTTTCGCGCTTATTTTATAGTTGTTTAAACCTGCTTTGCTTTTAATTATGGCGAATTCGCCATAATTAAAATCTGGATTATAAATTCTTTCCCAAATACCCAAAAATTCAACAGTATTTCTGTTTCTGAGCCAATCAGAGATGAAAAAATCACCATCCTTTGCTTTAAGCATGTCAGTCAAGGAAATATAATCATAGTCCGCATTGCCTTTTTTTTAAAACTCCTTCTTTTTTGCGCTTAGCTCCATGTGCAATTTTTTGGCATTCTCAATTAATTCAAAATTCATAACCTGACCGTCTCTAAAAATATCTGCATAACCCCAGTCATGAGCGTATGCCGCAATTATCAAAACTGTTTCGTCTAACTTTAATTCAGGATTGTGGTCGATAATCTGCTTCAGCCACACAACAACTTCTAGTGTGTGAATCTTATCAAAACCACCACGACTTTTTTCTAAATCGGGTAATATTTTTTCTTTTAGATACTCTTCCAAATTATTCAAATCTAAATTCATAATTTTTTAAAATCCGTCTTTTTTGCGATTCTAGGAGCAAAAAAGACACCATTAAACCCCTCTATAAAATAAATAAAAAAATCAAATTTTCGTCGTGGTTCAATGCGCAAAACTTTAAATTACCACCAAGATAAAAAATTTATTTCGTACAACGCATCGGCCACTAGTGTTGCGTCTTTCAAAAATTATTTCAATAATTTTATCTAACTTTAGCACAGAATCAATCTTTTTGCTATTTTACGATTTGAATTGATCGTGGGATAATTATCCACAGTTTAATTAAAACTAAGATAATTATCTATGAATAAAGACAGATATATTTTTTCTCAAATCGTGGATTTCATTTCGCACTATGAATTGGATAAGTGTGTTGATAGGTACGATGGAAATAAAAATATATACAATCTCTC